>DASRHX010000794.1:0-13968 GCA_035650295.1 Bryobacteraceae bacterium
CGCAATGCCCTTGCGTTCGCCCACGCCGTCGCCCACCAGCGCGACCAGCGCACGGTCGGCTTCGACATGTACCTCGGCGAATTCCTGCAATTCTTCCACAATCCGGCCCAGCCGCGCCGTGTTGTCCACCGTGAGCGATACGCTCACCTCGCTTGTGGTCACCATATCCACCGGCGTTTCGTGCCTGTCGAATACCTCAAAGATTCGCCGCAGGAATCCGTGCGCCATCAGCATGCGAGTCGACTTGATATTCACCGCCGTAATGCCGCGTTTACAGGCAATCGACTTGATCGGGTTCTCCGATGGCACACCTTCGGCCACGATGCGCGTGCCTTCCACATCGGGTCGTCTCGAGTTGAGAATCAATACTGGAATCTGTTTCTCGACAGCGGGCAGAACGGTGCTTGGATGCAAGACCTTCGCACCGAAATAGGCAAGCTCCGCGGCCTCCGCGAACGAAATGACTCGCACGCGGCGCCCGCCGGGGAGCACGCGCGGGTCGCAGGTGAGCATGCCATCGACGTCCGTCCAGATTTGAATCTCCTCGGCGCCGATACCCGCGCCGACAATCGCGGCTGAGAAATCCGAACCGCCGCGTCCTAAGGTCGACGTTACGCCGGCCTTGGTCGATCCGATGAAGCCGCCCATCACCACCACGGCGTGAGCCGCCAATCCCGGAATGCGCGCCTGCAGCCGTTCATAGGTTTCCGCATGGAGCGGCGCCGCTTGTGTGTGCCGGTCGTCAGTGACGATCAGTTCACGCGCGTCGACATGCACCGCCGCGATTCCACGTTTCGCGAACGCCGCCGTTACCACGATGCTCGACATCCGCTCACCGTAACTCGAAATCGCATCCACTGAACGCGGAGTCATCTCGCCCAGCACCGACATTCCGCGCAAAAGCTCGGCGAGCTCATCAAAATGCGCATCAATCTCGCCACCCACCCCTGGCGCCTCGGCGTGATGAAACGCACGAAGCGCCGCTAGCTTTGCCATTGCCTGCTGGCGCTCACCGGCCACTGCCAACTGCGCGCACTCCAGCAAGCGGTTGGTCGTCTTGCCCATCGCGGACACGACGACCACGGGTTTCCGTGCCAACCTCGCTTCGACGATCGAAACGACTCGGTCGATCGCCGCGGCAGACTCCACTGAGCTGCCGCCAAACTTCATGACAATCATCCCTGTCTCCGCTAAATCAAACCCTGTGCTTGCATCAACTCGGCATTCAGCACTGAAGCGCCCGCCGCTCCGCGCACCGTATTGTGTCCCAGGCACAAAAATTTCCAATCGAACACCGGACACGGCCGCAGGCGTCCAACAAACACCGCCATGCCGTTTTCACGCTCCACATCCCGGCGTGGCTGCGGACGATCCTGCTGCGGCAAATAGATTACCGGCCGCACAGGCGCGCTTGGCAGCTTCAATTGCTGCGGAATCGCCGTGAACGAATCGATCGCCGCCCGCACATCGGCTTCGCTCGGCTTCGACGACAACTCCACCGACACCGACACCAGGTGCCCATCCACCACCGGAACGCGATTGCACGTGGCGCTGAGCTTCACCGGATGATCCGCGAACACAGAGCCATCGCACGCGCCCAAAATCTTCTGCGTCTCGGTTTCCATCTTCTCTTCTTCGCTGCCGATGTATGGCACCACGTTCGCTGTAATGTCCATCGAAGCGACGCCTGGATATCCCGCGCCCGAAATCGCCTGCATCGTCGTCACCACGGAGCGCGTGATGCCAAACTGCTTCAGCGGGCCCAGCGCCATGGTCAACACTATGGTCGAGCAGTTCGGATTTGTAACGATCTGCCCGCTCCAGCCTCGATTCTTTTTCTGTAAAGGAAGAATGCTGAGGTGGTCCGCGTTCAGTTCGGGAACTAGCAGAGGCACATCGGGCTCCATGCGGTGATTGCGTGAATTCGAAACCACGGTATGCCCGGCCTTGGCAAACTCCTGCTCAATCTCGGTCGCCACACTCGCGTCCATCGCTGAGAACACAATCTTCGGCGCATTCACGGGCTTGCACTCGGATACGGTCAGCCCGGCCACCTCTTCGGGCATGGCGCCCGCGAGCCGCCAGCTCGTTGCCTCGCCGTACTTCTTGCCCGCCGACCGGTCGCTCGCGCCCACGAACGTGATTTCAAACCACGGGTGGTTCGCCAGAAACTTCACGAAATGCTGGCCCACCATTCCGGTGGCGCCGAGAACTCCAACTGGGATGCGTTGACTCACGCCGTCAATAACCTCCTCACCATTAATGCGTATAACTCCACAGCCGCTTCCAACTCCTTCTTGGGTACCCGCTCCTGGCTTGTATGCGCGACGTGGATCGTGCCAGGGCCCATCAGTAGAGGCCGTCCCCAAGCGCCGCCGAACGCCGGGATATCGGTCGTGTAACTGACCACGGTCGTCTCGATGCCCTCCACGGCTTCCATGTGAATTGCCGGCAGACAGAGCACCTCAGCCGCCTCAGCGCGCCCTTCACAGGCTTTGCGCACGGCGGCCTTCGTGGCTTCACCGTCGTCGACCAGACGAATCAGAATCTCCGCCTTCGCAAAGTCGGAAATCACGTTCGGCGCCCGGCCGCCTTGAATCACTCCGACATTCAACGTGCTCGGGCCCAGCACCGGATGAACCGGCAGTTTGATCTTGCGGATCTCTTCCAGCGCGTCCAGCAGCTTATCGATCGCCGATTCGCCAAGCTCCGGATAGGCCGAGTGCGCCATCTTGCCCGTTGCCGTCACCTCGTAGCGCAGCGCGCCCTTGCTACCCAGGGCCAATTTGCACTCGGTCGGTTCGCCATTGATCAGAAACTTCGACCCGCGCGGGTCCTTACTCATGCGATACGCGCCGGCACTGTTGCGCTCCTCGCCGACAACAAACAGCAGCGCCAGGCCGCGCGCTCCAGTGGCGAGCACATTCTCGGCCGCGTGCAGCATGGCGGCGATGATGCCCTTCACGTCGCAGGCGCCGCGCCCCCAGATGAACTCATCGTCCTCGCTCGATGCGATGAAAGGCGGCACTGTATCCAGATGGGTAGAGAGCGTTACCACGGGCGCGCCGAAGCAGGCCAGCACGTTGTACCGGTTGGGCTCGACCTCGATCCGTTCCACCGTGCCGTCATGCTTGCCTGCCATCTCGGCCAGGTAATTGTGCACGAAGTGGCCAACGGCCAATTCATTGCCCGTGATGGATTCGATGTCAATCAGAGTTCGCGTCAATTCGAACAGATGCATAAAAATTCGCACCCGGGGAACCGCGAATAGAGAACAGGCAGGAAGAGAGAGAAGGGTATTCGGCTCTCCTCGGATAGCGCTCCATCCATACGCGGATGACAGTGGGCAGGATTTAGCCTGGCCCCCCAACCGCACGCGCGGGCCTTCGCGCTGGCGATTTCGGCGAGCTTGATTCCGTGCCCCGTTCCCCCACCGTCCGCATGGCCGCGGAACTGCTCGGCGGGCTACTCATGGCGCTCGCTCCTCTACCGGGAATTTTCAGGGTAGCCGAGGACGGCGCTCTCAGTCAATTCCGCCCCCGGCGAAGCGGCGGGAATCTCCACCAGGAATCTTGCGCCGGAAGGCGGATTGTCGAGTACGCGGATTTGCGCGCCATGGTCGGAGAGTATGTGATTCACGATCGCGAGACCGAGTCCAGTGCCACGATTCTTGGTGGAAAAGTACGGCAGGAACAGCCGCTCGCGGTCGTCGGCCGAGATGCCGTGGCCGGTGTCGGAAATGGAAAGCTCGACCGTGTCGGGCGCGGCCAGGTGCGTCCGGACTCCCAAACGGCGCACTTCCGATTTGCGCATCGCCTCGGCGGCATTGTCGATCAGATTCACGATCACCCGCTTGAACTGTTCGCGATCGAGCATCAGCTTGGGCAGGTCGGCGGCAAGGTCTTTATCGAGTTCGATGCCCGTCAATCGGCCTGAGAAAACCTGTAATGCGCTTTCCACGACTTCGTTCAAGTCAGTGAGCACGGGCTGCGCGGCGGGGAAGCGCGCGAACTGGCTAAACTCATCGACGAGAGTTTTCACGGATTGCACCTCGCCTGAGATGGTGAGCGAGCATTCGTGCAGAATGCGCAGAACCTCTGGCGTGAGGCGCGCCGGGTCGGAACCTGCGCGATCGAGCTGGCGCGCGATGCGTTCCGCGCTCAATGCGATGGGCGTCAGCGGATTCTTCATCTCATGCGCGATGCGCCGCGCGACTTCGTGCCAGGCCGCTGCCTTCTGCGCGCGCAACAGTTCGCTCGTATCCTCGACGACGATCACGAAGCCGGGCGCCTGCCGCGATTCGATTACCGCGATTGTGATGCCCAAGTGAAGCGTGGCCGCGCCGGGCTGTTCGAGATCCATCTGGGCCGCGGCCTGTCCGGTACGCCAGGCGCGATTCAACAGGTAGTGGATCTCGCGCGCTTCTTCAGCCGGGAAGAGATCTTCCAGCAAGGCGGCCTTTTCCGTACGGGCCGGGCCGAAGATGGCGGCCAGCGCTCCGTTTACGCGCCGGATGCGGCGCTCGGAGGAGAGCGAGATGACACCCGTGGGAATGCTCTCCAGAATGGCTTCGGTGAATTGCCGGCGGCGTTCGATCTCGGCTTTATTCGTCTCCAGTTCTTCAGCCATCTCGTTGAACCCGCGAATGAGCGTCCCCAATTCGTCCTGTCCCTGTGCGGCGATGCGGTAACCGAGATTACCCTTGCGCAGTTCGCCGGCGGCGGTCAGCAAGGCCGAGATCGGGCCGCTCAACTGGCGCGCGAGGAACAGTGCGATCCAGGTGGCGACAAAGAGGATGAACAGGCTGATAAGCACCAGCAACAGAATGTAGCTCCAGCGAATCTCCTTGCGTGCCCTCAACAGCTTGTCGAACTCGCGATTTTCGCGCTCGATGACACTCTGCGTGAATGCGAGATCGATCGGTGTGCGCACCCGGACCACGACATCGCCGGCGCCCGAATTTGCCAGCGTGACGATGGCTGTATGCAGCCTCTCGCCTTCCGCGCGCTTCATTGGCGCGGAACAAATGAGCAGGCGTGTGTCGCCGTCCAGGCGTATGAACGCTTCCTCAATGCCGTTGATCTCACAGAAGGCGGTGGAGAATAAGCCCGGCCGGCGGGCCATGCGGCCATACTCCTGCGTCTCCGGCAATCCGGCCAGCCACCTTGCCTGGGCATCGGCGCGCCGCTGCGTTTCCCTATCGAAGGCATTGGAAACTTTGACCAGATTGCTGAGAATCGTTGTCGTCGGACGGCTGAACCACTTGTCCAGGTTCCGGTTCAACACATAGATGGAGAAGACCACCAGGAAGAACACCGGCATGATGCTCAATGCCAGCGCGCCAACGACCAGTTTCGACCGGATGCGCGAGCCCTCGCGCCCGGCGCGGCGTTCGACGTACAACTTCACACCCGTGCGCACCAGCATGAAGCCGAGCGTCACCATGAGCAGGAAGATCAGTGTGGAGACCGACCACAGCAGGTAGGTTTGTTCGGTGGTGGAAGGGCCAAAGGTGCCGAAGTCGAACGATCCCTGCCACACGACAAGCGTGACGAGGATGGCGAGGAAGAAGACAGCCGTGCCGTATAGGAATCGCTTCTTCATGGCGGAAAAGGCCTGGTGAATTGATTATAGGGCTTGCCGGTCTGCCACATTTCGGCATGGTAACCACGCAATAAGGCCTCCCGTTGCCGGGAGGCCTTTTGCAGCAAGTCACACGAAGTTAAGAATGGAGCAAGTGTTAGTTCTGGTTTTGAGCGAGCGCCTTCTGGCCCTGCGTGCGGAATTCGTAGTGGTTGATCTCGATGGCGGCGCGCCCTGACTCGAAGCGCACGATGCGGCCGCGGGCGACGAGTTTCAAGGGGCAGGCGTCATTGAGTTGGGCCGGCCAGCTAACAGCCAGCTCGATGGTTCTTCCGGGCAACAGAACGTGCTCGGTGGTAAACAGTATGCCAGAGCTGGAGATGTTCAGCGTTCGTCCGCCACCGTGCTCCTGGCTGCCTTTCTTATTGAGAACGCGGTATTTCACTTCGCGCTCGATCGGAAACCGGCTCGATACCCTCCGGTCGCTTGATGTGGTTGTGAACTGCAAGAGAGCCTCCCGTAATATTCCTAGTTTGTGGCGTCTAGGTAAACATGGTCGGGATCGCTTTGTTGCTCTTGCGATCTCCGCCTCACACTGTCATTCTGCTGTCCCGCAAACGCGCAAACAATGGTAAGAAGATTGGATTTCTCAGTGGTACCAAGTTCCCTTGCGTCGGGACGAAAGTACCCCCGAGAGTACTATTCGCGAGTTAAGATACCTGTTATGCGTCACGCGATCCTTGCCTCACTTCTCATGGCCGCTTGCACGGTCACCACCCTCCACGCGCAAAAGAAAGCCATTCAACCTAAAGAGTTTCCCAAGGGCGGAGCCTTCTCGCCGGGCATCCTCTCCGGCGGAACGCTTTTCGTCGCCGGCCAGGTCGGCCGCGACCTGAAGACGAACCAGTATCCAGCCGAGTTCGAAGCCGAGGTAAAGACCTGTCTGGAGAACATCGGCATCATTCTCAAAGAGGCCGGAATGGGCTTCGAAGACGCCGTCGCTGTTCAGGTGTATCTCACTGATATGGAATTGTTTCAACGCATGAACGCGGTCTATACGAAGTTCTTCCCTGAACCGCGTCCCGCGCGTACCACCGTGGGTGTGGCAAAGCTCGTCGGCACGGCCCGTATTGAGATCACCGTTACTGCTCGGAAGTAGGGCCTTCACCTGAGGAATTCTCGGTATCCCTAAGGCGTTTGGAACGTAGTTGTTCCAGGCGTTCGGCGATCTTGATTTCGAGGCCTCTTTGTACCGGGTTATAGAAGCGGATCCCCACCATTGAGGGGGGTAGGCAATCCATACTCACTAGGGCATCGGCAAACTCATGGGCATGTTGGTAGCCCTCGCCATAGCCCCATTCCTTCATCGCCCTGGTCGGCGCATTGCGCAAATGCATGGGTACAGGCTCGGCCGGCGACGAGCGCACGGCTTCCCGCGCGGCGCCAAGTGCCTTGTAGGCGGCGTCGGACTTCGGCGCGACGGCGAGGTAGAGCGTCAATTGCGCCAGCGCGAGGTCGCCTTCCGCCTCCCCCAGGAAGTGAAAGCAGTCCTTGGCGGCGATGGCCTGCTCGAGCGCGCGCGGGTCCGCAAGGCCGATGTCCTCGATCGCAATGCGGATGAGGCGGCGCGCGATGTAGAGCCGGTCCTCGCCCGCTTCCAACATGCGCGCCAGCCAATACAATGCGGCGTCGGGGTCCGAGCTTCGGACCGACTTGTGCAGTGCCGAGATGATGTTGTAGTGTTCTTCGCCGGACTTGTCATAGAGCAGCACTTTGCGCTGTAACGCATCCTCTACGGTCTGGCGCGTAACCGTGCCCGATGGCGCGCCCGCGGCGACGATTTCCAGCAGGTTCAATGCACTTCTCGCGTCACCATTGGAATGCGAGGCGATCAGTTCCAGAAGATCGCCCGGGATGGTAAGTTCAAGCTCGCCCAAACCGTGCTCCCGGTCGTTGAGGGCGCGCCGCAACAGAACTACCGTCTCCTCCACCGTTAACGCGCGCAAGGCGTAGACGCGCGTTCGCGAGAGCAACGCCGAGATGACTTCAAAACTTGGATTCTCCGTCGTCGCCCCAATGAGAATTACGTCGCCGCGCTCAACGAAAGGAAGAAAAGCGTCTTGCTGAGCTTTATTGAAACGGTGGATCTCATCGACGAAGATAAGCGTCCGGCGGCCGAGTTGGCGCGCCCGCACCGCCTCCTCCATCACGTTGCGCACCTCCTTGATGCCGCTCATGACCGCCGAGAACGGAACGAAGTCGGCGCCGGACTGGTGGGCAAGGATGCGCGCAAGCGTCGTCTTACCGACTCCGGGCGGTCCCCACAGAATGAGCGAAGTCAGCTCCCCTCGTTCCAACTGACGCCGCAGCGGCTTTCCCTCGCCGAGAATGTGCTCCTGACCGATGAAGTCGGCGAGTGCTTCCGGGCGCATTCGATCGGCAAGCGGACGTGGAGGCGCCGGTTTGCCGGGCGGCTGGATTGAATCAAACAGACTCACGACTGCGGTTTCCGGCGGCAAGCATGCGTTGGCGTGCCGCTTCGTACAGGATGACACTGGCGGCAACGGCGGCGTTGAGCGATTCGACACCCGAGGTCGGAATCCGCAGATCGATCGCGCAACCGCGCATCTTCGCGCTCACACCTTGGGCTTCACTTCCAACCAACAAAGCTGTCTTGCGCGTCAGGTCCACCTCATGCAGAATCTTCTCGCCGTCTGGCGTGGCGGCATAAACGTCGACGCGGCGCTGCCGCAGTGCGGCCCGGGCGACGTCGGCATCAAGCCCGTGAAGAAACGGCAGCCGGAACAGCGACCCGGCGGAGGCGCGCAGGGTCTTCGGGTTGAACGGGCTCACCGAGCCCTTCAGAAACATTACGCCTGAGGCGCCAAACGCTTCGGCCGCGCGGACGATCGTGCCGGCGTTTCCAGGGTCCTGCACGCCGTCCAGAATGACCACTAGCGAACGGCCTCGAAAAAGCTGATCGACGGCCCAGGAGGGCGGCTCAACGAGGGCGAGCACACCTTGCGCCGATTCCGTGGATACAACGGCCTGGAAAAGTTCGTCGGGCACTACCTGCACGGACGCCTGATGCAGGCCTTTCACGTGTGAGGTGACGGCAGTGCTGACACTTTGTGCCGCCAAAATGGCCCGAATCGGGCGGCCCGAGCGAATCGCCTCCTCGAGCAGATGGAAGGTTTCGGCGACACAGCAGCCGTCGGTGGTTAGCTCGCCGCGCGTTAATGCCCGCCGCACTTCGCGGAGAAGGGAATTCTTTGCGCTGGTGATCAGTCGGGAAGTGCTCGTGCCGGGCGTCGTATGCTGAATCATAACGCAGAAGGGTGACGCGCTTGCGAATCTCGCGAATCCAGCCTGTTCTTGTGCTCACTGGGGCCGTAGTCCTGGTGCTGCTGACCGCTGGATTTGTGCGCACGACGTTCGCGATCGCACGCCAGTCGAGCGTCGACGAAGCGCAACCAGCCGACGTGATCGTCATCATGGGCGCGGCGGAATATAGCGGAAAACCCTCCCCAGTGCTGCGCGCCCGGCTTGAGCACGGCCTGGAGCTTTGGGAGCGCAAGCTCGCGCCACGAATTCTCACCACTGGCGGCGCCGGCGGCGATCCCGTATTTACTGAGGGCGATGTAGGCCGTTCCTATCTCACGCAACGCGGCGTTCCGCCGGAAGCCGTCATCGTCGAGCCGGAAGGCGAAACGACCGCGCACTCGGCGCTCGCCGTCGGCGAACTGCTGCGGCGCATGGACCTCCATTCCTGCATCGTCGTGAGCGATGGCTATCACATCTTCCGCGCAAAACGTTTGCTCGAAAGCCGTGGCCTGAAGGTCTATGGTTCGCCACGGCCCGAGGTGGTGCAAGGCGATTGGCGGCGGTGGAAGCTCTTCGCGCGCCAGGCAGCCGGCTACCTGTTATGGTCGGTAGGCGTGGTGATTTGAGCTTTCCATGTGCCGGTTCGGGCGCTGATATACTTGGCGCAACTGAACGGAGTTCCAGGATGCGACGCCGCGCGCCGCTCACTTTCCTTCTCTTACTCTTGCTTGGCGCATTGGGCGCCCAAACCCGGCCGCCGGCCTCAGAGCCGCGGATACTTTTCGAGAAGTATTGCTTCGCTTGTCACAATCAGAAACTCCGTACAGCCGGGCTCGCGCTTGACAATCTAGACGTCACAAACCCAAGTGCCAACTCGAAGATTTGGGAACAGGTGATCGGTAAGCTTCGGGCTGGTTCCATGCCGCCGCCCGGAAGTCCGCGGCCCGATGCCGCGACCTATCGCTCCGTGGCGAGTTCGCTCGAAAGCGAAATCGACCGCGCGTGGGCAGCGAATCCGAATCCCGGCCGAATCCACGCCGTCCATCGCCTCAACCGGGTCGAGTTCAACAATGCGATCCGCGACCTCTTCGCGCTCGACGTCGATATCAAGCCGCTGCTCCCAGGCGACGAGACGGCCGATGGCAGCTTCGACAACTTCGCGAACGTCCTTTCACTGACCACGGCCCACCTCGAGCGGTACATGTCTGTGGCCCGCCAGGTAACGCGGCTAGCCACGGGGATTCCTCCCACAAGTCCGGCACTGGAGAAGTTCGACATCCCACTACACGTTTTGCAGGATGATCGTCAGAGCGAAGATCTGCCGCTCGGAACGCGCGGCGGTTTGGCAATTCGCAAGTACTTCTCAGCCGACGGCGAATACCTCGTCAAAGTTCGGTTACAACGGCAGTATCAGGACTACATCAAGGGAATGGGGTGGCCGCAACAACTCGAGATTCGCCTGGATGGGAAACTCCTAAAGCGATTCACCGTCGGCGGCGGCGCCCAGGGCAGGCCGGCCGCGGCTAGCTACGCCGGCGATGGAGAACCGGGATTTGCGGGCGATCCCCAATGGGAGCGCTATATGCAAGTCACGGGAGACGCCGGGCTGGAAGTTCGCGTCCCGGTCAAGGCCGGCCCCCGTGTGGTCGGCGTTTCGTTCGTGCGCGAATTCTGGGAACCGGAAGGCCTTCCGCAGCCTCTGCAGAGGGGTCGCGTAATCGCGAATGACCAGGTTTATATGGATCACGCGAACGTGGGGTCGGTCCAAATCGGAGGACCTTATCAGTCAGCTGGCGTGGCGAAGGATACGCCCAGCCACCGCGCGATTTTTGTCTGCCGGCCCGGCCAGATGAGCGAAGAACGTTCCTGCGCCGCTACGATTCTTTCACGATTGGGACGCCTTGCCTACCGCCGTCCCACGACAAAGGAAGACCTGCGTACGCTACTCCAATTCTTCGACACCGGGCGCGAAACAGCCGGAAGTTTTGACCACGGAATTCAATTCGCGCTGGAGCGAATGCTGGCCGATCCGGAGTTCCTGCTTCGCGTCTATCGGGACCCTCCCGGTGATTCTGACCGCGCCTATCGCCTCAGCAATCTGGAGCTCGCATCGCGCCTGTCGTTCTTCTTGTGGAGCAGCATTCCCGATGATCGCTTGCTCACGCTGGCCGAGCGTGGTGAGCTGGCGAACTCACCGGTGCTCGAAAAAGAAGTAAGGCGAATGCTGGCCGATCCTCGCGCCACCGATTCCCTGGTGAAAACCTTCGCCGCACAGTGGCTCAACCTTCGCCGTATCGGGGAAGTGGTGGTGGATCCAAACCGCTATCCCAACTACGACGTGAGCTTGTTGCAGGCATTCGAACGGGAAGCGGAGCTGTTTCTCGCCAGCACGCTGCGCGAGGATCGCAGCATAAGAGATCTGTTAAATGCCGACTATACGTTCGTCAATGAACGGCTGGCGCGCCACTACGGGATTCCCGGGATATACGGCAGTCGCTTCCGAAGAGTCACCGTTCCCAAGCACGATCAACGAGGCGGTCTGCTCGCGATGGGCGCCCTGCTTGCGACCACATCCTACCCCGACCGCACCTCCCCCGTGTTGCGTGGAAAGTTTCTGTTGAACAACATCTTCGGACTGTCCGTTCCCCCTCCTCCGCCGGGTGTGGATACGAACCTCGAAACCAAGCCCGGCGCCGCGCCCACATCCATACGGGAACGACTCGAACAGCACCGCAAGAACCCGTCCTGTAACAGTTGTCATTCCGTTATCGATCCCCTTGGTTTCTCGCTGGAGAACTTCGACGTCATCGGCGGCTGGCGCACTCATGACGAATCGGGAAGGCCCGTGGATGCAATCGGCTCCACGGCAAATGGCGTAAATGTCGAAGGGCTCACCGGACTTCGTGCGGTGCTGCTCGATCAACCGGAACAATTTCCACGCGCTCTCAGTGAAAAGCTTCTGGCGTATGCGCTCGGGCGCAGGTTGGAATACTACGACCAGCCCGCGGTCCGCAAGATCGTTCGCGACGCGGCAGCAAACGATTACCGGTGGTCGTCCATCATTCTGGGCGTCACACAAAGCCCTGCGTTCCAGATGCGCAGGCCGCGTACGACGCCAAACTGACCGGAGGACAAGCAACAGACATGGCATTCCTCACGAAAACGTTACCGCGACGAACCGTCCTGCGAGGACTTGGCGCCTCGCTGGCGCTTCCGCTGCTGGATTCCATGCTCCCGCCCTTCTCGTTGCGCGCGCAATCCGTCGCCAAGCCTGTTCGCCGCTTTCAAGCCTTCTACGTACCGAATGGGATGGCAATGGAGTACTGGTCGCCCAAGGGTGAGGGGCGTGCCTTCGAATTCTCCCCAATTCTGGAACCGCTCGCGCCGTACCGGGATCAGATGCTCATCCTTTCCGGCATCAAGGCGAATTGGAATTACATCCACGCTGGGGCCTCCGGATCGTTTCTCACGGGCGCCACGCGCGGCGGACGCAACGAGGTGGAGATCATAGCCGACGTCTCCATGGACCAACTGCTCGCCCGGCACTTCGCGAAAGAAACGCAAGTGGGATCGCTTGAGCTGGCGATGGACGTTCCGGCAAATGCAGGCGCCTGCACCGGCAATTTGAGCTGTGTCTATACGCACACACTCTCCTGGCGCAGTCCCACACAGCCGTTGCCCATGGAGTGGAACCCTCGAGCCGTGTTCGAGAAGCTGTTCGGCGACAGCGGCAGCACGGAGCGGCATGCGCGCGAGGCAAGACTACGGCAGCACAAGAGCATTCTCGATTCCGTCACGCAGAAACTGGCGAGCTTGCGTAAGGAATTGGGGCCGCGGGATCGGACAAAGGTGGAAGAATACACCGAAGCCGTTCGCGACGTGGAACGGCGCATTCAGAAGGCGGAGGAACAGCGCGGCGGCGAAATCCCTACGATGGAGCAGCCGCAAGGTGCGCCGCCCGTTTTTGAAGATCACCTCGCCTTGATGCTGGATTTGCAAGTCCTGGCGTTTCAGTCCGACCTCACCCGTGTGATCTCGTTCATGCTCGGTAAGGAGCAGAGCGCGAGGCCATACCCGCAGATCGGAGTGCCCGAAGCGCATCATCCGCTTTCTCATCACAACGACGTTCCTGAGCTCATTGCCCAGATGTCGAAGATCAATCGCTATCACACGCAACTGTTCTCACGATATCTGGCCAAGCTGCGCGCCACACCCGACGGCGACGGCTCTCTTCTCGATCACATGACCATCCTCTACGGTTCGGGCATATCCAACAGCACGCGGCATTCGGGTGACAACCTTCCCTTGCTGGTGTTGGGCGGAGGCGCCGGCCGGCTCAAGGGTGGCCGTCACCTGAAGTTCGCCAATAGCCCTCCGATGGCGAACCTGCTGCTGACTTTGATGGACAAGCTCGATGTTCCAGTAGAGCGGCTGGGCGGCAGCACCGGCAGACTGCCTCTTGAGACGCTGCCCGATGTGTAAGCTGCTACTGCTTCCACTGTTGTTAGTCCTGGCCGCGCACGGGGCTGCTCAGGAGCGCGACGTCAATGCCGCGGACGCGGATGGTTCGACCGCGCTGCTCCGGGCGAGCTACCAGGACGACATGGAAAGTACCGGTGCGTTGCTGCGCGCGGGCGCGAACGTGAACGCCGCAAACGACCTTGGAGCGACCCCTCTTTGGGCGGCCTGCCAAAACGGGAACCTAGCGATAGTTCGCATGCTGCTCGACGCCGGTGCAAATCCGAATGCCGCACTGCTGCGGGGCGAAACACCGTTGATGATGGCGGCTCGTGCAGGCAAGCCCGGCATCGCCGCACTGCTGCTGGCCAAAGGCGCGAATCCAAATGCACGGGCCGCACGCAGCCAAACGGCGCTCATGTGGGCGGTTGGGCAAAAGCATTCCGATGTGGTGAAGGTTCTGCTCGCGAATCGAGCCGATGTCCACGCCCGCACGGAGACGTGGAGCCAGGTGATGGCCGTGCCGCCCCATGGATTTCTCCCTTACAACATGCTTGTCCCGCATGGAAGCGACACAGCTTTGCTGTTCGCAGCTCGAGTTGG
>DASRHX010000795.1:0-7027 GCA_035650295.1 Bryobacteraceae bacterium
GCCGATCCATCCAATCGCCAGCCGCTAATGTCTTCCGGCGTGCTCAGCGCGTTGAACAACTCAACGAACTCGACGTTCTTGCCGTCCGGCCGATCGAGCGGATTGTACATGATTTCCGAGATCACCAGGCTCGTCCGCCGGCTCGATTGTCCCAGCGGTTCAATGGTAGGGCGAAGCGTCTCCGCTGAGCCGCCGCTTACCGCCGACAAATCCCGAAACGCGGCGGTCGTTGCCTGGTTTGTGTTGTGGCTCGACACCGCGAACCCGAAGTAAATGTTTGCGGGCATTGCAATCGTGGCGCTGCCCAGCAACGTCCAGCTTTGCCCGTCGAAACTCGCGTAGCCGGTGAACTGGTTCCCGACGCGCTGCAAACGCAGCCAGGTATTCGGAAAATTCGCCGGGAAGGACCCGCTCAATGTTGTCGTTCCGCCTGCGGTGTTGCGCGATTGAAAGTAGCTGCCGCTGATCGTAGGCGTTGCCATCGCGCTCGCGAACACGCTGCCCCCCGTCAGCGACTCGCGCGCCATCAACCCTGCTTCCGCCCACGCGTCGGACAAGCCGAGCGATTCGATCCGCACCTTCAAATCGAAATCGCCCACGCGCTGCTGATAACTGAACTGAAACTGATCGCTCGTCCCGCCAATGTCACGGCCACCGCCCGTGACATTGTAGCCACCCGGCACGGGGACCGTGCCCCCGCCGGGAACAGGATTTCCCACATCGGCCGGCGTGTAGGCCACGGCCATGAAAGTTGCCTGGCTGTTCGGTGGGATGACATTGCCTCCCGTGCATTGGTCGATGATCCCGTTCACCGTGAGCGTGTAGGTGACGCCCTCGACTTGACCGCTGAGCATGAGGGTCACGTTGGTCTGGTTCGGCGCCAGTGTCGCGCTCAGGATGGGAAGCGAATCGCTGCCATTGGTGATGGAATAGTTATGGATGTCGTTTGCCGTCGCGGTCATGACCGGTTCTGAAAATGTAACTACCACTTGGTTCAAGCCGCTGTTCGCCGCGCTCAAGAGCATCGGAGGTACCGTGTCCTGGCTCACGGCCAGTGTGGCATCGCTGCTGGTGACGCTGTAGGGCGTGTTGCTGGCCACATTGCTTACGACAACGCGGAAGGTCGCGCCGTTATCGGGTAATTGTATATTACTTAACGTGTAGCTGGCGTTGGTCGCATTCGGGATTGCTACGCCGTCGCGCTGCCACTGGAACGTCACCGGCGGCGTGCCATTGTAGCCGACCGTAAACGTCGCGCCGCGGCATTGCATCACCGTCTGGCTTTGGGGCTGATTGGTGATCGTGACCGGCGTCTGCACGAACGTCGACGGCGTGACCATGATACTCGGCAAGCCACTCGCCTTGATCAAAACGTAGTCCACTTCAAATTCCGAAGTTCCCGCGGCGCTCCCGGCCACGATGCCCGCGTAACCCGTCCGGGCGCTGCGCGTGGGGATGTAATCATAAGCGCTCTGCCACGCCACCGGTTCGGCCTGACTGCCATCAGCCAGCCAGATTTTTCCAAACACGTCATTCACGCCTCCTTGCGACGCCGCATTCGGTTCGTGACGCAACCGCAGCCAGTACCAGATGTTGTTCTGCCACGCGAATTGAAACTCTGTTCCCCAGGCGCGCGCATCATCCAGAAATTCGATGTGGCGGCCAAGATTCTCGTCCCGGAAATGCAGGTCGATTCCCCCCGCCGGCGCCGCCAATGGATCCACGCAGGTTGCGATGCCGCCCCGCGGCGGGTCTCCCGTTCCAAAGTTCAACACGCGAATCCGCGCAAGCACCTCCTGCACCGAGTTATTGTAGCCAGCCACCGCATAGAGAAGGTGGTTCGGGTCGCCCGCCGCCAAAGCGACGCGCAAGACGCCGTTGTTGACGGTGTAAACATTCGCGCCTTGCGCCAGCCAGCCAGCCCCGAGCGCCGATCCATCGAAGTCGTCCTGGTAACCACTGACCGTGGTGCCCACATCACTCGGCAGAAACGGTTGAGCGTGGATCGCGGTTAGAGACAGTTCAAATACACCGGCAGCGGCAAACGCCACCAGCCACATGCGGCGAAGGATCACAGTCATTGAGTGATCCGAGAATGGCATAAACCCGTAACAAAATCCAGACTTTACATCCTATGGCGCGCGAAGACGGAAGAACCTGTTGCTGCCTGCAGGTGGAAGGGTAACGAAAATGTGGGTGGAGTTTGTCTGATACGTAAACGCTCCCTGACTCCATGATGAACCTGTCAACGCGTTGGCCTGTTGCAAACTAAACCCGGTCCCGGGTAGCGGCCAGAAGACACGCAAATTGCCGCCAAGACGTTCGATGCTCAGGAGCGGCACCGGCGAACTTGAACCAAATGCCCAGAAACCGCCAATCACGGCGTACCCACCGCCGCCCATGACACCAGCGTCAGCCTGGCCAATGGTGCCGTTCACGGAAAACGCCCCCCCACTGCTTTGACCGGCGCCGCCATCGATCGAAAACCAGTTGACGGAAAACTGGGCATGTGACGAGGCACAAATGCTTACGTAGACGGCGACAAAAGATGCGACGAGGATTCTTTTCATAATTTGATCACGGTTTGCCAATCGATACGGGGCCGTCATACGGGCGGAGAGTGAGACTACGAGCGATAGTGGGCTTCTCGTTATAGGAGCCCGTGCGCACCCACAAGTTATCGCCAGGACAGATCCCGTTCACACCTTGCGCCACGGAGACAAATGGGCCGCCAAACAACGTGCAGATCTGCGAGCCACTGTTCAGGCAGCCAAGGGAATTTTTATCCGCATAGAAATTTCGTGGACGCACTGCGATCTCGACCGCGAGCGCCGCGCGACAAAGGTTGTCCTGTTCCAGTTTGGTCCAGCCCAGGTTCAAGGCCGCTTGACGCAGCGCGTCATAAACATCGCCCCAATCCGGCGCGGACTGCAGCAGGTTGGCGTTGAGTTCGTAAAATAAATCTGCGACGCGCGCGATCCCCATCCCCGCAATGTTGTAGCCGTTGAAGTAATCTCCATCGGTGAGCAGGTAACAAAATTTATTCAGCACCCCGCTGTTGCTATGCACGCCGCCATTGTCATCGTCCGGACCTGGATACGGCACCGGCGGCACGTACAATGGGCTGTTCAAACGGTCCGGATTGTTGAACAACGTTGGGTCTTTCATACTTCGAATGGGACCGCCGGGCACATCTTCCGAAACGAGCCAGCGCGCCGAGGCCACGTCGTTGCTGTAGACCACCAGTAGGTCGACAAACTCACCCCAGATATCGGAAAACGATTCGTTGATTGCGCCGGGCGTGTTACGGTAAATGAGGCCCGATTCGAAGGTGGTGATGCCGTGGGTGTATTCATGAGCCACCACATCGTCCGTTGCCCAGCCGTCGCCGAAGCGCAATTCATCCACCACCGAGCTGTAACTGGCGTTGTTCCAGGGGCACGGGTCCGATCCACCCGGGCAGTAGCGGACAATTGCATCCACCTCCGGGTAGTAGGGCTGCCAGTCCTGGCGCCCATGGTGATGTAAATAAAAAAGGTAGGCGGCACCGATATAATCGTAAGCTGCGTTCACCTGAGGTTCGGCCGCTGGCGGGTCGCCTTCACCACGGATAACAGGCCCGAATCCCACGACTTGGTTCGTATCATCATGAATTCTGCGATCGATTTCCTGGTGGATCAAAGGATAGCGAAAGACCAGTTCTCCAGAACGGCTGTCAATCAGGACACGCTCACCAAAACGATGGGAGGCGACGCTGAACACAACCACGTCCCAAACAACGCGTGGTTTTCCGGGTTCATCGACAACTGATGGACTGAAAATGACCAACTCGGGCGGCTTTGTGTCGAGCCTGTCCCCGTTGGCTTCGGGCGCCATTAAGACTTTCGCGCGCTCGGACGCCTGCGCGGCGGTGAGAATCGGAACGAGCGCAACGTGTCTATCATCGAACGGCTGCGTGTTGCGTTCAATATCGGCGAAGATACACTCGACTCCATCTTGCGCGTTGAGTTGCACCGTTACTTGCGCCGCGAAAACGGGCAGACCGCCGTATGTTTGCTGAAATCGCAAGTAGTTGCGCCCGTTACGGTTGTTATTTTTGAGCGTCGCGAAATCCACTGCTGGACTGCTTACGCCAAACAAGCGGCCATGCTGCTTCAGGAAATTCCTGGCGATCAGTTCCGGCTGACCGAGGGCAGCGTTCGCGACGGGAAATTCATGCCCCTGCGATGCGCCGATGTATCGAACGAAACCATCATCGGCCAATGACACTTGTGGCGGGCTGCTTTGCGCTGGCACGGGAGGCCCCGGCATAGAAGGCCCACTGCTGCGTAAGAGATCTCCAAGCTCGTCTCGCAGCGAGCGAGATGCGGCCATGGCATTAAAGACGCAGAGAAGCACGATAGCAACGGCGTTGTATCTGGCTTTCATGGTCGTCCAATGGTGGCGGGACCGATAGGGGCATCGAGAGTCACGCGTTTTGCGATCGTCGGCGTCTGAGCAGCGCTGCCGGGTTTGATTCGCACTACGCCACCAGTGGGCGCGGCACTGACTCCTTCGACTACAGTATTAAACGGCATGGAAAAGGTTCCGTTCTCCACGCCTGTGTATGCGAAATGCACCCACACCGACTGTGGGTCGAGCAGCCACGTATCGTTGAGATCAATCAACCCGCCACTAATGCGGCGAAGGCCCCCAAATAAAACAGCCTGCCGCCGCGAGCTATCATAAGCAAATCCGGGATCGTACCGCGGCGGCGGTCGACCCGGTGGAGACAGTTGCGTCCACTGGCTGCCATCCCATTCCCAAAGATCATTCAATCCGAGATTCCCACCGGTTTCGCTGCCGTCGGTGCCGCCAAAAAGGAGCACCTTCTGACGCGCGCTGTCATAAACCATTTGGTGAGCCTCGCGGCCGCCCGGGCCTGTCGTGGACACCAGCGTCCACGTCGTCCCATCCCAGGTCCACGTTTCACGAAAGCTCGCGCTGCCCTGCGTAATTCCTGCCAATCCACCAAACATCACAATCACCCGCCGCTCGGCGTCATACGCCATCACTCGCGTCAAAGTCGTGCCATTCCACTCCCATGTGTGACCGGGCTCCTGCGCAGCAGGAGCGGTATAGATCACCGCCACACCTCGCCGGCTGTCGAATACAATATTGTCCACAGCTTCCGGTCCGGCATTCGCGCCAAGGAGTTGCGACCATGTCGCGCCATTCCACGCCCATAGCCCCTGAAAAGCCGCGGACCCTTCGAGAACCAGGCACACACGGCGCACTGAGTCATAGGTCATGCGCGTCCAGCTTGTTTGCGGCACACTCGCCAGCCCTGTTTGTTCCTGCCACACCAGCGGCAGCGAAGGGTCTTGCGCCATTGCCGCAGGCATTACCGCATGGAGGCCCACAAGACTGACCACGATTCCAATCTGGTGCCACGCTTTCATGGTCTTCCGATACTGGCCGAGCCAGCGCGAGTCACGCGGAGAGTCACACCTTTACTGATTGTCATCCGCTCGTTGTAATTCGCCGGCCGCAAAATCAAAATGTCGCCTCCGAGTCCGTTAGCGGCTGCCACTCCATTACTCACCGTAAAAAACGGACCGCCGCCTGGAAAATAGTTCCGGCTGTATCCATCCGGACTTGAAGCGGCGGACCCACGCTGTACGAAATAAGTCACCCCTGTGCATTCTGAGGCGAGGTACATCCGGGTCATGTCCGCCCATCGGTCAAGTTGCCCTTCCGTCAGCTCGAAATCCAAGTCGTTGTCACAATGATAGCTCATGATGTTATTCGTCATCAGGTAGAAAAGCTCTGCCGACCAGCCTTGGGCCAAGCCAGCGCTTCGCGATTGACTGAATTTGCAGGAGCACCAATCAGGCACTCCGTCTTGCTCGCACAATGCAGGGTCGGCATCGACTGGCGTGTCGTCCACGCGGTCATCGCCCCAGGTGTGGATCAGACTTTGGTGATGACCGAACTCATGGGCCATGATGCCGAAGGGACCGGCTTCCATGTTAACGCAGAAGACCACAATCCGTCCTCTTAGGGCGTTGTACGGGGAGTAATCGGCGAGAGGATCCTGAGGGTTCGAAGCCCAACCAGCGCAGCTAGGCTTGGCGGCAGTGCCGAGATTGTTATTTACGATGTAAACGTTCAAGGCGTCCGCACGCCAGTGTGTCTGCGAGGCATTCGTTCGGATGGAATACTCGAACGGGAGTTCTTCGCCTTTCTCGAGGTTGTAATACTGGCCGTAGCCGCTGACGTTACTGTCAAATGTCGGATAAGCATAGCGGAACCCGCGTCCATGACGTTCGTTCCCTGCATTGGCGACATCAATCGCGGCGCGCCAGTGATCCATGTTCGTCCATAAGCCCGTGGGTCGCAGCCCGGAAGAGCTAAGAATGAATTTCACGGAAACACGAATGTTGATGTACTGGGCCTGAGCGCCGGCGGCCAGTAGTGCACAAGCCATGAACAAAAAGCTTTGGAGACGGATGCTCATTGGCCCAATGTCACGTTTCCACCGTACGCCTCGACCCGCACACGCTTGGCGATTGTAGCGGTTTCACTGGTCACACCGGCTTTGATTTTCAGCAAGCCACCGTATGAAACAGCATTCAGTCCTTCTGCCAGTGTGTCGTACGGAAAAGCGAATGTTCCCACTTCGAAAAGGCCCGTGTAGTTGAAATCTACCCAGGTCTCTTCCTCAGCGAGGATTTCCACAGTGATACTGCCGTCCCCCGGGTTGAAAGCCCGCAGGTGAATGCGCGTGCGAGTTTGAGTCCCGTCCAACCACCGCAAGTAAGGAGTGGTAGAGTCGCTGCTCCAAACGGCATTCCCGCCGAGAGAGAGATCAGGAGCGCCTAGCGAGAAAACCGTCTTACCGTTGATTGGGCTGGTGATGTCGAGTGGGTCGTGATTCGCGTTCTGCTGGACGTACCAGATCACAAGGCCAGTCCCAGCGACGCTCCGGTCGTACACGCTGCCGTTCGGTGACACCGCCGTCCGGTACTCTAAAATGAAAAACTCA
>DASRHX010000796.1:0-3427 GCA_035650295.1 Bryobacteraceae bacterium
GCAGTGACCAGCCATACCATGCTGTCCGCGCACGTCGCCTCGGAGCAATTCGAGCAATCGGTGCGGCAGGCTTCTCAATTGACGCATGCCGAACGCTCCATCGTGGTGAGCACCTACGAGGAGAAGGACGTGACGAACATCACCGTGCGCAGCATCCACAATGCGAATGAATGCCGTGCGGTGACCTACTTCGTACGCCAGGTGGTCGAACTGTACGCGATCAGTACGCGCGTGGCTGACATCTCCTATCGCATCGTCGCGCAGAACGTTCCCGCGGAGTGGCGGCGGATTGATGACGTGGCGTGGCTGCCCACGGCCATTCGGGACCAGATCAAGGCTGCCCTGGTCTTGCTGCCCAAAGTCGGCCAGGTGATCATGATGCCGCGGCCGATTTCAATCCCCACCGACGGCGTGGTGTACCATCCGGAACTGGCGCGCTGCTGCTCGGCCGAACCGGAGCGCATGGCTGCGATCATGGTGCGGCTCGAAAAGGAGAAAGCCGCGGCACTCGAAGCGTGCGTCAGAGCTCGCGAACGCGAGTTGGAGTTGGAGCGGCGAAAGATGCTTCTGCAAAAGGGCGACCTGAGCAGATTCGAAACCGTGCCGCTTCTGCCTGAAAGAGCGCCTTCGGAGCTGATCGTTGCGCGTAGAAACGGCGACTCGCAACCGCTCGTTGAATCGAGCAGAGCGTTACGAGAAGAGGCGATCTCTGCGCCTTCGAACGCCTAGGATTGGCGGCTAAGCGTACGCCGGACGAGCGGATTCGGGGTGGTGCGAAATGTCACGCACCACCTCGGCTGTCTTTTGAGCCTCGCACTTCTCCGCGATATCAGCCTGCGCCACAATCCCCTGGCAAAAGCCGAGCGCATCCACCACGGGAATGCGGCGGACCTGATGGTGCTCCATCAGCGAGCAGCAAGTGTCCATATCCGTTTCCGGCGTCACACTGATCACCTGCGTGGACATGCACGCCGCCGCGGTGAGGAACTGCGGATTCTCGCCTTTAGCCACCGCGCGGCACACAATGTCACGGTCGGTGATCATTCCCACTACTTTCGGACGGGCATCCGATTCAACCACTGGCAGACAACCGCAATCGTATTTCATCATTTCCTGCGCGACCTGCTGCACGGGGGTGTCCGGAGTACAATAAGTCGGCGATTTCGTCATGATCTCTTTCACTTGCATAAGTGTCCTTTCGATACCCTGAGTTGTCGCCGTACCATCCCCCCAACCGACAGGAATGCAAGCGGCAAATTTTACTGCTCTTTTACGATGGCTCGCTTTAGCTCCGCCATAATCGCGCGAAGCTCGCGAATTTCGGCGTCTCTTGCTTTAAGTTCTTCCCCAAGCTTTTGGTTTAATCCCTGGATGGCTGCCAGCGCCACTCCGTCCGCGTCGACGGTTGCGATGTGTTTGTCATCTGTGCCGACGCCGAATACGGCGTGGAAATCCTGGGCCACGGGCCCGATATGGCGTACATCGGACGAGTTGGTGTAGGCCCAACTCATCAAGGGCAGCGATACTACTTTCTCCAGAATCTGTCGAGCGGTCACGGGTTGGAACGCCGTCTTCACGTTGCGATCGCTGGGAGGGTTGACCGGTCCGGCGGTGATCAAGGTGCCGTTGGTCAGGATACGCAACGCTTCGATGCTGGTGGCGGGTGTAATCGAATATCGGATATCCAATTCATGATCTTGATCCGCATCATGCCGTATTCCCCAGCGAGTCGCGCCGTTTTCGGCCAGGTACAGGACGGAGTCCCGTCCCGTCTCCGCATCGATGGAAACCGCCGAGTGTGATGCACCGCTCCGTTTGAAACGACCTACGACTTCGGGAAATCCCAAGACGCCACCGTTGGTGGTGCCAACGCCTTCCACCATCAGGAGGTTTGCGGGCGCGGCGGTGCCAATGCCAACCAAGCGATTGGTGGCCAGCACCATCAGGTCGCTGTTGCCCACGCGCAGGTGAACGGGATGTTCGGTGGTGGTGCCGATGATCCCTCGCCGCGAACTCTCAACCGCTTCCATTTGCAACTCGACGCGGTTCGAGCTATCCGGTCCACCGATGCCCGCCAGTGCCAGAAAGGTGGCCCGGCCATCTTCGATGGCATCTTCGATTGCGATCACGTTCGGCGACAGGTTGAAGGCGTTTGTTCCTCGCGTGACGCCTACATGAAGTCGATGGAGGGGATTCGTATTGTTAATGCCGACCCTTCCGTTGACCAGACGCATCACTTCTACGGTATTGAACTTATTCGCCGATCCGGTTCCATTGACGAAGAACCCCAATCCACCCGTAAAGGACCCGTTGTCAGTAGACTGAAGATAACTGGGACGCCATTCATTAAGGCTCCCCTGCGGATCGCTCACAAACTCAAGGCGTCCAAGACCGGGAAGGCCCGACGATTGAATGCGCATGATTGCTGGGTTGTTTGTGGAATACAGGTGAAGGTTTGCCTGGGGCGAGGGCGTTCCGATTCCCACGCCGCCACCGGCGCGGATCAGGAATTGATTATCGTCGGTTGAGGCGAAGTCCGCGTTTGAAGAGTCGGCCCAAACGAACGCGCCGATGTGATTCGCTTTCGCGCGCCGGCCGGCCGCAAATCCGTAGTTGGTGGCGGAATTCTCGCGTCCGCCCGGGATGGTGCCAAAGTGACCACCATTTTGAATGACGTTGAAAGCTCCGCCTCCGATCGTTGCCCAGTCGGCGTTGGTTTGAATGGTATTCACCTCGCCGCCACCGATGGCGCCGTAATGCGAGCTCGGACGGATACGGTTGAAGTCTCCACCGCCAATCGTAGAGATGAAGGCATCATCGCCGATGGAATTGCCCGCGCCGCCGCCGATGGTGCCGAAGTCCGCAGCAACGCTGTTGCTCACCACTGGTGGCGAGCTCCAGGTCACCGAACCGCCGCCGCCGATGACCGCTCCTCTTCGACCTGGAGTCACAAAGTTCACTACTGCGCCGCCGATCATATTGGGCGCGCCATTGGCGTTTGGTTCCAACCGCAAGGCGCGGAGGCCATTGGCGTGGAATTCCAAAGGCTGATTGTCAGTGGTGCCGACGAAGTGCGTGCCCGCGGTGGTGCCCGCGTTGCCGTCGGTTTTCCAGAACGTCGTTGAAAAGGACGTTGCGTTTATGTCGACTGCAGCCACCGAACCATCGAGGATCTGCCCGCTGGCGATAGCGTTGCTGGCAATGGTGCCATTGATTGTCCCGGCTACGATCAAGTTGCCGTTGGTGGTCAGCTTCAGCGCTTCGATGCTGGTGGCGGGTGTAATCGAGTATCGGATATCCAGTTCATGGCCCTGATCCGCGTCGTGGCGTATCCCCCAGCGAGTCGCGCCGTTTTCCGAGAGGTAGAGCACCGAGTCGCGTCCGCTCTCCGCGTCGATGGATACCGCGGTATGCGAAGCGCCCGTGC
>DASRHX010000797.1:0-4762 GCA_035650295.1 Bryobacteraceae bacterium
ACTTGAACGCGACCTCCGGCTCGATGCGCGGCTGAACCAACCCTTCCAGCGGCACCGTGGCGCGATGCTTCTCCGCCTGGATCAGCGTCCGGTCATAGACCGTCCCCCACATCGGCTCATGGACCCCATAGCGATCCCAAAGAGTGCGGTTGGTAAAGCCGATCTTGCGGCCTACCGGTTTCCAGCCTTTCGAGAGCCGGTGGTTGTGCAGTGCGCTCGCGGCGGCGTAGCCGGCTTTAGCTGTAAGTCCTGGGTGTTGTGCGCTGAAGGGAGCGACGGTGAGCGCCTTCTCGTGAACCCCGATCAAGTCGTCAGCGAGCATCCCAGCGATTCTAGCGTCCGAGGCCATGTCCTAGACCCTCAGTTCTAGAACTCCGGGAGGATTCGCAGCGGCGCAGCGTTGCGATAGGGTACAAACCTTGGGAAAGCCAACATTTCTATGTCGAGCGGGCGCGGTGAAGGACCATGAGTCCAACTAACGCAATCCTGAGCAGCTTCGTCGCGGTTCTCACGTTCGGCTGCGCCTCCGCAGGAACCTCGCCGGACTTTCAGATTCGCGATTCAGGGCTGCGTGCGGCACACAATATTTCGGTCTATTGGATTAGCAATGAAGAAGTGCTGTTCGCGGGTCCTACGGGTGAAACACGTAAGCGGCCAGATGGTTCTGAGGAACCGATCAATCGTGTATCAACTTGGAACTCTCGGACCAGTGAGGTTCGTCGATATGGCGAAATAGCCGCGCAGCTCTGCTATCACGATGGGTACGTCGTCTATTGGCAACGTGTATCCCCGCAGCGGTTACGGGTGAACTACGGAAAACTTGGCGAGGAAAGCGGTGTCGAGCGCGGCCCCCTTCAGACCGGTGAATTCTACGATGCCCACACGTGTCGCAATCAAAACGAACTGGACGCTCTGCCGGTCTGGGCGAAGCAAGCCAATGCTCGTCGTCTGTTACCTCAACATGGATTTCTAGTCGCTGACGGGGGATCAAGGAACACGACTTATAGCCTTTGTCCAACTGACGCTAATGACCGTGCGCAATGTGTGGGGTTGAGCATTGGGCAACGGGAAGTAAGGACATTTAATTGGCATCCGTTTAAGGGGGCGTATTTTGCGGTCGGTCACTACTTCCAAGTCGATGCCAGTCATCCAGACGGTGGCGTAGGTAGATCGCCATGGCCAAAGGGCGTTCCGATGCCCGTCTGGTGGTTGTATCCAGATGGCCGAACCGAGCGGGTTATGTTGCCTTCTGGTCCATGGCTCAACTATTTTGTTTCTCCTACACGCAACGGATTTGCGACTGTAGGTCATAACAACGCAGGTCAGCAGACTCTGTATTTCATGGCCGGAGATGCGGTGCGCCCAATTCTCGTCGGGTTGATCGAAAAGGACGCAGTCTCGCCAGATGGTTGCCGCCTTGCAGTCATCCATGATCCGAAAAAGCCCTCGGACCCAACTCCGCAGCATCAGCGGCATATCACGTTGAAGGTCATCGATTTCTGTGCAAGGGGGCGCTATGGCATTCAACATCGCTAATCCAAGCGATCTCGCGCGGTTGACACTCGTTGCGTCCGACATGAGCTACGGGGGCACGCGCGTCCCGATTGGAGAGCCGCTAAGGACCTATTCGGAGGATGGCCTCAGTATTCCCAATCCATACGATGCGGAACTCGTCGAATCCAATTACCGCGTTATCAATCAATTCGAGCACGACAGAACGGGTTACAAGGCGGTGCTGTTCCGCAACTTGGTAACTAATGATCTGATCGTTGCGTTTGCAGGCACGGATGGCCTTGACTCCATAGATTGGTGGGGGAACAGCACTCACTATGGGTGGAACCAGTGGGAGGATAATCGCCGCGCATTACTTGACTTCCTCGGGAGCATTGCGCGCGAAGAAGGTCAATCATTTGCTATCCACTTTGCTGGTCAGTCGCTAGGTGGAGCGCTAGCTCAATACGCTTTGTATGAGTTTGCTGCCGAGAACCAAGGCTTTGGAGGTAAACGGCTCACGCTTTCGACCTTCAACGCCTTGGGAGGTCTGGCCGCGCTGCGGCAAGAACTCGGTACATCCTTCGATCACGGCATTGTTGATGGCCTAGGCTCTATCCGGCATTACTACACCCCCAATGATTTTGTCGTGCGACTCGGCGGCGGACACCTAGGTGCAGAGACTTATCGGCTGCCGTTCTATCCAGGAGGAGTCGTTCCTGGAACCAGCAACACTTTGCTTGAATTCGGCATCGTTGAAGGTCACCGAATTGAGTCCGGTTTCTACGCTAATCTGCGCCAAAGTTATGCAGAGCCGTTACCGACAGAGTTGGAATGGTTCCGCATTGCTTCTCGCAAAGCGGTCGACTATCTCCGAGTCGATGACTTACAAAAAGCCGCGTCATTTTTTGCGAATCCTTTGAAGAGTCGTTCGGCAACGACTGCCGAGGCGGCTTTACGTCTATTAAGCGGTGCCATTTTTGCGCCGATAACGACGCCTAGAGCGCAAGTAAATGAACTCGTGTGGGCATTTGCTGATCACGCTCGCCGCTCAAATTCCATTGACGATAAGAACTACCAGTTTCTGCGCAGCGTAGATTGGGGACTGACGGCGAAGTGGTTCGCGGGGATCGCCACGGTGTTAAACCCGCTCCTGCTGCTGAACACCTTTGTAGGAGCCAACGTATTGAGTTGGTTGGCTTCCGGTTTTGGAGTCACAACGACCGAGGCGGTGCAGAAGGTCCGAAGCGAATTCGGGACTACTGACATAACGGAAATATCCGCCAGCCTACCGCTGCACGAGCATGAGACCCAGTACAGGATTCTTGCCGCGCGCATGGATGCGCAAACGGATTCGGCACTTGCGGCTTTGGATCCTGAGCAGTTAGCGCGGCAACTCGCCAGCGGCGACGGTTGGGAACGTCGCGTCCTTGATTACGTTCAGACGGCTGGCTTGACTCCGGTCGAAGTCGCCGCAGTCGACGCGCGTCTGGGCGCCCTCATGTATGAAAGCGCTCTCGCGGCGAAGACAGGCGACGGGACGTATGCCGACGCCATGTACGAAATGCTGGTGTCGCATTTCGAGGAGATGGCGCAGAAGGTAGCGAACAGCAATGGCGCCTTCACTGCAAAGTACGCCAACGTAGATTCTGGCGTCTTTGGCACGGCATTGGATTTCGCTTCCTATGACGCTATTCACGACGCGCTCGAGGATGTCGCCAGCGGAACTTCCAATGAACAGGTAAAGGTATTGATTGAGGCGGAAATTGGCATCGTGGAGGCCGCTGGCCAGGTCGTCGCGATTCGCGCCGGCCATGAAGCCAATCCGTTTGACGGAGAACTCGAAGCAGATAGCGAACTGCCTACTCGGCAACTAAATGAGGGGACGCTTCAGGCCTTCACGGCGTACCTGCCCTATGAAGCTGGTGCCGATGGACAAGCCATCAGGTTCACCCTCGGCGGCGAAGCGGCAGACAAGCTCAAGGTTCTAGGCGGCGAGGAACGCGATCTCGCCGCTGACGGCACGTTCACCCTGACGGTGCCCGAAGGGCAACGCGAGATCAGCTTTGCGATTGCTGCGCTGGAAGACGTCGACGGGGATGCGGCATTCCCCCTGTCTGCCCAGCTGGTCGCGCTCGTCGATGGCGTGGAGGTGGCAACGCATCTCGAGCACGAGGAGCTCGAGCTTGCGCTCGATGCCGATGACGAGACGGCGCCCGCCGGTGGCATGGAGTACCGAGGCGATTGGGGGCTGAAGCTCTTTCCGAGCTTCAATCCCGATGGCACGCCCCTGCTAGATAAGGACGGCAATCAGGTTTTCCATACCCGCTTCGATACGCGCTATCCGCCGTTCACCAATCTGGAACGCGACCCGAACGGCCGGCCTGATCTGGGCGAGACCGGACCGCTCACGGGCGTCGATGGGGCCGACCACATCTGGCTCGGCGAGTTCGGCGGCTCGGGATGGGCGATCGGAATGGGCGGGGATGATTACTTCGAGGGCATGCCCAATGTGCCGAATTTCATCATTGGCGATGATGGGCAGAATCTCAAGACCGGCAACGACACGATCGAAGGCGGGGAGAACCTCCGGCCTTACAGCGCTCCCGGGTTCACTCGCGAGGGCGAGCGCATCGAGGGCATCGGCGACGACATCCTGTTCGGCGGCCCGGGCGACGATGACCTCTACGCCGATCGCATGGCGCTGCTGGAACAGACGCTCGACTCCGCGACGCCGGCGCTCGATCAGAAGGGCGACTGGATCACCGGAGAGCAGGGCGACGATCGCATTTTCGGCTCGGCGGCGCACGACGCGCTTTTCGGGGGCGGCGGCGCGGACGAGATCCATGGCGGAGCGGGCGATGACGTCGTGGACGGCGACGACAGCTACCAGAACTGGGGCGACGCCTGGTGGGAAATCGACCCCGGGTTCTTCGGCGTGACGTTCTTTCCGGTCACCAACGTAAGGTCGCAGGTCAGCTTCGACTATTACAAGGAGGTCGGCGGCGACGACGTACTGGACGGCGGCGCCGGCGATGACCTGATCCTCGGGATGCTGGGCGACGACACGCTGATCGGCGGCTCGGGCAGGGACCGGCTCGAGGGCTGGGAAGGCGACGACCAGCTCTTCGGCGGTGCCGAGGACGACGTGCTCGCCGGGGATTTCGGGCGGTATGAAACGTCCTGGTTCAGGACGCCCGGCGCGAATTTCCGCGTGATGCCCGGTGCGGTCGGCCTCTTCTTCGGCGATGGCAGCGTGGTCGATCAGGTC
>DASRHX010000798.1:0-7946 GCA_035650295.1 Bryobacteraceae bacterium
CCAGGATGTCATCGCTCTCAAGCCTAAGGTGGTCGTCATTCAAGCAGGCTCGAACGACATCGCGAGCGTCATGGGCCCCTCCACCGAAGGCACCATGGCCGAGCACTTCATGTCGATGGTCGAGCTGGCAAAACTTCACGGCATCCGTGTGATCCTCGCGTCGGTCACACCGGTTTGCGATTGCGTCGAAAAGAAGATCACCACGCGCCGCCCGGTTGGCAAGCTCATCAGCCTCAACAATTGGTTAAAGGATTACGCCGCCAAGAGCGGATCGATCTATCTCGACTACTATTCCGCGCTCGTCGAAGGCCGCTTCATGAAAAAGGAATTCACCGTCGACGGCTTTCTCCCCAACGACGCAGCTTACGAAAGAATGGCCCCGCTGGCCGAAAAGGCCATCGCCGAAGCGCTCGCCAAGAAGTGAGCGTCCGCTTCAAGCCGGCGGCATATCGAGTCCCGTACCCAGCAGCCACTTCACCACCTCGGCCTGGCTGCCGACGCGTGCCTCCACTGTGTGATCGTCTAGCCGTAGCACGCCCGGACGCTGCGCCGCCTTCGCCGCTGCGTCCATCGTCCGCATGCGCAGCGTGATGGTCATCGGCAGCTTCGGTTTATACGGTCGCATCTTGCCGGCACGTAATCCCTCAATCGCTTCGGCGACTCCCTTCGCCGTCGCCCGGTGTGCCGCTTCCGGATCCAGTCCGGTGCAGGCTTCCGTCGTACCCCGTTTCACCGCCGTCGTCACAACCCAAGGGAATTGCTGCCGCGTTTCCTGACACGCCGCCTCATCGCCGTGGACAAAAATCAGTGGCACATCCCAGTGTCCGGCATAGCAGGCCTCGATTCCGATCTCGCCCACGCTCATCCCGTTGATCGTGAAATCCACCCACTCATGGTTCCACGTGTGCGGGAGGAACGCGCCGGGCGTGAACGTCTTCGCATGATGCCCCGGCAGCAGCAGCCCATCCACCGTCCGGTCCATCCCGGGCATCCAGCGCCGCTTCCCGTCTTCCATACCCACGCTGCGATACAGATACGTGATGCGCGGATCCATCAATAGCTTCTCGCGGATCAGGTTGCCTCCACCATGATGCGTATCGCAGACGATCAACTCCGTCGCTCCCGCCTTGAATGCAGCTTCGCTCGCCGCGTTCACAGCGTCCGTGAACAATCCCCGCGCTCCCATCGCAACCGGCTCCGGAACGCCGTTCTCCCAATACCAGGACTGCTCACGCGTGAAGATGCCGTTGCTCCCATCCATGTCCCAATGGATGAACAGCTTCAACTTGCGCTGCTGCGCCGCCGCTCCTAGCGCGGCCATCCCGAGTGAGCCGGCCGCGCGTCTTCTCGAAATCATTGCAATCTATCTTGCACCATTCCGAACCCGTTGACAGCTCTCCCGCCATCGCGTACAAGTAGATGCCATGCCACTCGCCAGAAGGCGCCTGCTGCAAAGCTTAGCCACCGCCACTGCGTCCTCCGCCGCGCTCGGCCCGCCCCTCAGTGCCCAACAGCCTCCCACCGGTGCCACTGCCCAGCTCTCCGCCGAGCGCCTCCGCGTTCTCCAGCCAGTCTTGGAACGCCGCCGCACGCAGCTTCAGCCACTGCGCGACTTCGTGCTCGACGACTCCGTTGCTCCCCTCCGCGGACCGCTCATGCCCTGATCTGCTATGGCCGCGCCCGACCTCCTCTACTCACCCGTCCCGCAACTCGCCGCGCTCCTCCGCTCGCGCAAGCTTTCACCAGTGGAACTCGTCCGAGCGTGCCTGGACCGAATCGAAGCGCTCAATCCAAAGGTGAATGCTTTTCTTACGGTGACCGCCGAGCAGGCCCTGGAGCAAGCGCGCACAGCGGCAAAGGAGATCGGTGCCGGACGCTATCGCGGCCTCTTGCACGGAATTCCTTACGCGCCCAAAGACATGCTCGCCACCAAGGGCATTCGCACCACGAATGGATCGAGAATCACCGCGGACTGGATTCCCGATTACGAATCCGCCGTTACTGAGCGGTTCCACCGCGCGGGTGCAATCCTCATCGGTAAGCTCAATCTTCTCGAGTTTGCCATGGGCAGTGGCCAAAAGGGTTTGAACGGTCCCGCCCGCAATCCATGGGATCTCGCCTACTCGCCCTCCGGCTCCTCGAGCGGTTCCGGCGCCGCCATCGCCGCGGGTATGGTGCCCATCACCATTGGAAGCGATTCAGGAGGTTCCATCCGCGGACCGGCCAAGAGTTGCGGAGTCGTCGGTCTGAAACCAACCTATGGCCGTGTCAGCCGCTACGGCGTCACCACGCTCAGTTGGACCCTCGACCATGTCGGTCCCTTGGCAAAAACGATTGCAGGCGTAGCGGCAATGCTTCAAGTGATGGCTGGCTTCGACCGCCGCGACGAGGCTTCCGCCAATGTACCTGTGCCCGACTATGCCAAGGCGCTCACCGGAAACGTGAAAGGTCTTCGCATCGGCGTTCCCACCGAGCACTACTTCAATCACGTTCATCCCGAGACCGATGCCGCGCTTCGCCAGGCCCGCTCCGTGTTGAAGGATCGTGGAGCCGTTGAGGTCGACATCACCGTGCGCAACGCCTCGCTGTGCAGTGCAGCCTCCGGTGTCATCCTCAACTCTGAGTCGGCGGCATTTCACGAGCAGCGGATTAAGAAGCATGCTGACCTGTTGGATCCCCTCGTCCGCGAACGACTCGAGGCGGGCACCTTCCACACCGCCGTCGACTACATCAAAGCGCTGCGCATCAGAACCCTGCTGATGGAGGAGATGAACCGCATCTTTCAAACCTGCGATGTCATCTTGCTTCCTGCAGGCAATGCACCCCCCAGGCTCGAAGGCGAAATTGTCGGCACCGACATGCCCACCGACCCACCCGCACCGCCTCGCCCGGACGCCTTCAACCTCGCCAACGTCACCGGAATCCCGGCCATCGTACTGCCTTGCGGATTCACCAGCGGGCCACCCACACTCCCACTGGGCATCCAGTTCTGCGCCAAGCCGTTCGACGAATCCACACTCTTCCGCGTCGCCCACGCCTATGAATCGGCGACGACCTGGCACACGCGATTTCCGCAACTTGCCTAAACCATAATCACGGCTCCCACAAAGTTTTTCCGCTCTTTTGTTTCAATAACCTCCGCGCATCTTCTTCTCCACACCGTTCGCACTCAGGGAACACTGTTGTCCGAGGGACAATCATTTATGAAATCCGCCCCCACCCCCGAATCCCCAATCGCCGCCGGAGGTTCTCGCGCGGCTCGCCAACCCCTTTGGAGCCGCCCTTGCCGCAACGAAAAATCCCCCCAACAAGGAGGCCTTCCTCAAGAGAATGGCGCAACAATCGCAAGGCAAATAAACTGACCAACGGCGGATTACGATTGGACAGGAGAAGATCCCAATCGTCGGGAAAGCTACTATCGCAGGTTTCACGAGATCGGTGTCATAGCGATGCTCTTGCCAGCCCGCAGTTGCGCCCTGCTTTTCGCTGCGATCGCCGCCTCTCCGTGCAGTCCAGCGGATTGGTCCCTGTGGGGCGGCCCGAGCCGCGACTTTCATGTTGCTGTGTCGGCTCCGCTGGCCGATTCATGGCCAAGCGACGGGCCGAAGAAACTGTGGGAGCGCGAACTCGGTGAGGGATATTCTGCGATAGCTGTTCGCGGCGACACTCTGTATACGATGTACCGGCGTGACGCCCCGGCGTGGCGGATTTTCACCAGCGACCAGGAGATCGTCGTCGCGCTCGACGCCAAGACTGGCAGGACCAAATGGGAATTCGCTTACGACGTGAGGTTCCGATCCGATCAGGGCTCCGGGCCCCACGTCATGCCGCAGGTTGCCGGCGGCCTGGTGTTCAGCGTGGGCGCCACGGGTAAACTGCACGCGCTTAGGACCGCCACCGGCAAAGTCGTATGGAAACGCGACCTCGGGGAAGAGTTTGGCGCCACCACGAGGCTGTTCGGGTACTCGTCGCACCCTCTCCTTTATCGCGACAGACTCATCGTTGTCGGTGGCGGAAAAGGCAAAGCGGTCGCCGCCCTGGAACAGCAATCCGGCCGCATACTGTGGACCGGTCACACATTTAGGACTGCGTTCAGTTCCCCGGTTCTCGTGAAGATCGGCGGTCATGATCAGGTGATCGTGCTGGGTGCCCAACAGATTTGCGCAATCGACCCCTCCACCGGCAACATGCTCTGGGTACACCCGCTGGGCACAGACCCGGGTGCGGCGTTCGCCGCCACGCCTTTGTGGGATCCAGAGACTCGAACGCTGGTCTTCTCACACCATGGCGGTTCGACGGCGCTGCGGATCGGCGCCGCTGGTTCACAGGTGACAGTAGATCGCCGGTGGCACACCACCAAAGTGCGGTCTGTGTTCAGCAACCTGCTGCTCGTGGGTAACGTGATTTACATGTCCCGCGGATCCTATGGTCCGGGCTTCCTGACGTCTGCCGATATCAAGACCGGCGAACTCACCTGGTCCGCTCGTGGGTTTCCTAATGGCAACCTCCTCGAGGCCGATGGAAAGCTGATCATCCTCGACGAAGACGGCTGGCTCGTACTCGCAAGGCAGAACCCAGACGGCGGCATCGAGATCGCCTCCAAGGCACGCATACTCAGCCATAATGCCTGGACCATCCCGTCGCTCGCGGGGACCATTCTCTACCTTCGCGATCGGAAGATCATCACCGCGCTAGAAATTGGTGCGAACCAACACTCGACCGCGCCGCGAACCCGCTCACCGAGCAGATGAGCGTTGAATGCCGGTACGCTATCTCGCTTGTGCTATTGATTCAGTCTCTTGAGCAGCTCTCTTGCCGGGGCGAAGTCGGGATTGAGCGCTAGCGCCTGCTGGGCTGCTCCTACGGCTTTCTCCTTGCGCCCCTGCCGCCGGTGAATCTCGCCTTGTCCGACAAGAAAGCGTGGCTCGCGCGAATGCAACTCGACCGCGACGTTCAACAGCGCGAGCGCGTCATCCAGGCGATCTTGATTGGTCCAGTTTGTGGTGATTTGGCCCAGCACGCGAACGCCGGCAAGGCCCTCGGGGTTGAGTGCGAGCGATTTCTTGAAGTATTCGAGAGCCGGTTCTATCCCACCCAAATGCTGGCGGTAATAAGCGCGGCGCTCTTCGGTAACGTTGCCCAGCAGCATGAGGAGACCATAATTGCCATTGGCGCGCGCTGATTCAGGATAGAGTTCCACCGCGAGCTTGGCCGCTTTGAGCGCTGGAACGCCCTCTTGAATGTCGCAGAGCGGGGCAACAAAATCCGGACGCACCTCGGCTCCTCTGAACAACTTGCGTAACTCCGTGCCGATCGCATCCAGGTCGGAGCCAGGTGAGACCCTGAGCTGCCGCGTATACGAATTCCACGCGCGTCCCCAATCCCGGCTCCATTTCAGCGACAGCGCCTCCAACTCCTCGCTCAAGCGGAACTCGCGCGGATGACGCGCATCGGCGCGGTACAACGCGACATAGTCCGCAAAGAAAGGAAGCGTCCCGGTCGCGCTATAACGGGCAATGCTTTCGGCGCCGTGTTTCTCGCGTAGCTTCATGGCCATGTAGGATCCGGCTTTCAGAAAGGCGGAGCCGCCGATCGGATGACGGCCATCCGTAATGGCCTTAAGCGCCGAGGAATAGTCGCCAGAAAGCGCGCTTCGGCTGGCAGCGCGATTGAGATAGGCGAAGGCTTCCGCAAGTTCCTGTTGACCGGTGGTCAGCGGCCGGCCCGTGCGTTCAAAATGCAGCGAGCCGTAGTTAAAAGTATCTTTCAGCGCCGCAAAAATCGCCTGATCGGTCCGGTCTCTCGTGAACACGTTGATATCGTACGGCTCGTCCGTGAGCAGTTCGTAGAGCCGTTTGATGTAGGGCATGCGATCGATTTCCTGAATATTGCAGGCGAAGGCGATCGTCATCCGTTTCGCCGGGATCCGCACCAATTCCGTGTTCGTGCCGATCTGGGCGCCGTTGTTCTCGATGATCAATTGACCGTTCACAGGGAACAACACCCAACCGAGCGTGTAATACAACGCCCCATCGCCAATACCGACCCACCGCCCGCCTTTTGTCGTGACTGGCGTATACATGGACTCAAGAGACGCTTTCGACAACACGCGCCCGTCGTCGACTTGCCGTGCCCAAGCGAGTAAGTCGGGAACAGTACCGGTCAACCCGCCGCCGCCGAAACGGGTGCTCACGTCAAGGGGTTCGATATTCTTGAGTTCCCCTTTGACCATCTGATAACTGCGCACGCGGTTGGGGATCAGCTCGGTGAGACTGTCCATCCGCGTGTCCTTCAAGCCGAGCGGCGCGAAAATGTTCTTGCGAAAATACTCGCCGAGCGGCATGCCGGCGACCTCCTCTACCGCCGCGCCCAGCAGATTGTACCCGCTCGTCGTGTACTCGTAGCGCGTTCCCGGCTCGATCTGGATCGGAAATTTGGCAATTCGCGCGACAACATCCTTCGGAGAAACGTACGCTGGCCCCAAACCCGACCCTTGCTGCCCACCGCCCGTGTGGACAAGCAGTTGCTGCACGGTCACCGGCCACCGCTGTTTGGGGTAATAGGGCAGGTAAGTCTGAATCTCTGCGTCCAGCTTCATCTTGCCCTGTTCAACGAGTTGCAGGATAGCCACGCCGGTAAAACTCTTGGTGATCGACGCGAGGCGATAGGCCGATTCCACTTTCGCCGGCAGCTTATTCTCAACATCGGCGTAGCCGAAGCCTTTCACCCATGTGTAATCGTCTTTGTAGAAGCCGATGGTGAGACCCGGAATCCGGTCCTGTTCCATCCGCTGCCGGACGAATTCCTCAAAGCGGCGCAGCCTGTCAGCGTACGGATCGACAGGCGCTGGTGATTGCTGCGCGAAAGAGGTAGTAAGCGCGAGTAGCGTCAAGGTGAGGCAACGTGTCGATATCTTTTTCATCGCAAGTTCTCGAATGCGACTACGAACCTGGTCTGCAATATCATAGTCCTCGTGAAGGTATCCAGGCGTCACTTTCTCGCCGCATCGGCGGCTCTGCCCGCGGTGAGCCAGTCGACTCGTCCTCCTAACGTTGTTCTGATCGTCGGCGACGACCTCGGTTACGCCGACGTTGGCTGCTACGGCCAGAAGGACATCCTTACCCCAAACATCGACTCGCTCGCCCGTGAGGGTCTCCGCTTCACGCAAGCCTACTCGGGCTCCACGGTGTGCGCACCCTCTCGCTGCTGCCTCATGACCGGCCGCCACACAGGCCACGCCACCGTGCGCGGCAACCTGAGCCCGCATGTGCCGCTCACGCCTGACGAGGCTACAGTCGCCCAGATTTTCCAGCGTGCCGGATATAAAACCGGCGCCTTCGGAAAGTGGGGGCTTGGCACCATGCCCGACCTCCACGCCCTGCCCACGCGAAAGGGCTTCGACGAGTTCTACGGCTACCTCGATCAGACACACGCCCACACTTACTATCCCGATACGCTGTGGGACCACGAACGCGAGGTGTTCCTCCCCGAAAATTTCGGCGGTGGGCGCAAACGTTATTCGCACGATCTCATCACCGAGCGTGCGCTCAAGTTCCTCGACAAGAATCACGCCAGTCCGTTCTTCCTGTACGCACCGTTCACGCCGCCCCACGGAAAATTCGAAGCCCCGGACGACAAGCCCTACTCCGATAAACCCTGGTCGCCCGTGCACCGTCTGGTCGCCTCGATGGTCACTCGCCTCGACCGCAGCGTCGGGTTGATCCTCGAACGCCTCAAACAGCACAATGTGGACCGCGACACCCTCATCATGTTCACCAGCGACAACGGCCCCGGCGTGATGGCGGCCCGCCAGTTCCACTCCAACGGTCCGCTCCGTGGCTTTAAGCGCGACATGTACGAAGGTGGAATTCGCGTTCCCTTCATCGCCCGCTGGCCCGGACACATTCAGCCCGGCACGTCCAACGAAGTGGTCGCCTCTTGGGACA
>DASRHX010000799.1:0-7054 GCA_035650295.1 Bryobacteraceae bacterium
TCAGTGAACAATTTGTTCCCGAACACCCGGTAACAACACGATCGCACCCGAGCTACAGGCACGAAGAATCAACAAGATAGACAACCTGCTGCATCCTGTTAACTGGAGGGTTGCTGGTTCGAGTCCAGCCCGAGGAGCCACCCTCCGCCGACGCAAGTCCAGGCAAGCGATTGCGGCGCATCTGATCGCCTCAGATTCGAGCCCGCTCGGTGCTGCTCTCCTTGGGGTGGTGGCGTGGAGCCGCGGCGTCGCACCGACTCCTAGTACACATCGAGGTCATGCCCGGTGACGACCTTGCCAACGTAGTGAGCGCGCAGTTCTTCGAGCAGCACCTCTTCAGGATTAGGTCGGCCGACGCCTCCCGGGTTCGCCCGGTGATAGAGAATCAGCAATCCCGGTCGGGCTTTCGTTGCGAGTTCCGCTAACTCCCGCGATGATGTGTGATGCTTCTCACGATATATCTGGTAGGGCCGCTCCACAGCGTTGTACGTCATGAGGCTATACGCTTCGTGAATCAGCACATCGCAGCCGTTGCACTGATCGATGACGGTTTGGCTTGGAGCGGCATCACCGGAAATCACAACGACGCGATCGGGGGTTTCGAACCGGTAGCCGAATGCACCCGACACATCGCCATGTTTCACAAGGAACGCCGTGACCTTCACGTTGGAGTCGCGATAGACGATGCCTGGCACAACCTCGTGTGCGTTCACTTTGTACCCATCGACCTCATGCGGCCGGCCTAGGGTTTTCTTGTCCTGTTGTCGAATCCTGATGTCCTCAGCGTACGCCTGAAGGATGTGGCGAGTCATCCTCGCCAGTCCTCGCGGGCCATATACCTCCAGCGCGTGACTCCGGCCGACGGACCACGGAGTCAGAATGAGATCAGGGTATCCAGCGGTGTGATCCGAATGAAGATGTGTCAAGAAGACGTGCTTGATCGTCAAGACGGACAGCCCCACCACGCCCTTCTGCGAGGCGGCGGCGATTCGACGTACCACACCGGGTCCGAAGTCGATGAGATATGGCGTACCGTTAACGACAACCGCCGATGCTGCCCCCGAACGTTCCGGATCCGGGCTCGGGGTGCCGGTACCAAGCAAGACGATGCGAGTCTTCGATGTCGCGTCGCCTTGTGCCCATCCTTTGACGTGCAGCGATAACAGGCAGCACGTCGCCACAGTACAGAGGCCAATAACACAGTGTCTCGTGAACATGAGATGTCTCGGTCAGTCTAACGCTGGTTTGTCGCAGACCTCAATCCCAGCACCACTGGAATTGAACCGAGGGATACGGGCGGAGTTTGGGCGCGGACGATTCGCCGAATCCAACCATCGACATGCATATCCGAGGGGGCGCCTCATCGGCTGGAGCCGCGGCGCAACCCTGGAAATTGGGGATGCGAGTCGAATCGGTTCGCCTACTCGAAGGAACGAGCACGAGGCTTATCGAGTGACCGAAAGCAATACCGAGGGTGAGCGGATGCTCGGCAAGTAAATCGCGGTTGAGGATTAGCGCCGGAGTTCGAGATTGATCCTGCTTGGGCGCCCAGTCTGGACGGCTACCGTGACTTCCTCAGATCTTGCTGCGTGCAAGGAAGTTATCTCGGTTCGAGCGTGCTTTGTTTTAGGCCGCGAGAGTTCTAAATACGTCCAGGGTGGGGAACTAACTCGCATCTCATTCCATTCAGAGGGAGCACGAGAGCAGGGGATCACTCAGTCCTTTGGGGTTTTTGGGGGAAGCTCCAGCCTGGCACTGAGTTGGGAGAAGGTTTTCTGACGAGCGCGTGAACCGCCCCCGATCGCGGGTTGATGTGGCGAAGCGGGGGACTTGCCAACCGCTTCGCAGCTTCCAAACTGCCCCACCAGCTTCTTACTTGAACGTGAAATTCGCACGGTGCGAGCTGCCGTCCTTGAGCGTCAGAACAAGCTGGCGGCAGGTATTCGCCCATGCCTTGTCCGTTTTCCAGGCGTAAATGTATTGGTCCGAAGCAGCATCGTACACCAAACTGCTCGATCCGGCTGTCGAGGTGTCCTCGATGCCATCCACCAGCGCCGTCGAATCGCAGGGAATCTGCTCGGACTTTGGATATCCCGCGGCGAAAATATCCAGGCCCCGGTTGCCGATCAGGCTGAACTTCACGGGCACCGATTGTCCGGCCTTGACCTGGTTGAACACCGGCAGATTGTCCACCGGCTGGAAGAACCCGTCGAAGTTGAAGGCGTTCACAGAGGCGGAGTAGACGCCCTGCGAGCCGTCGGTGAAGGTGGCGGCAAAGGTGAGCGTGCCGCCGTCGAATCCGAACTGCCCGAGGCGTAGAGCGGCGACGATTTTGCCGTCGAGCGGGTCGCCCACGGCGATCACTTTGGTCAGCGCGCTGGCGAGGTAGATGCCGGCCTGTCCGTCGCTGCCCGTGCCGAGAAACGCGGTGTGTCCGCCTATTCGCCACGCCTCACCGGAGAGCGCCACCTGGTCTCCAGGCATGGAGCCATTTCGATTCGCTGGCGGCCGGACGGCAAGGAGTTGTTCTATCTTGCATGGGACGGCCGCGTGTACGCGGTGCCCATCAGTCTGTCTCCGAGGCCGAAGACCGGAGAGCCTGCCTCCCTGTTCGCGATTGCTACCGAGGCCAGGGCGGCAATCCACTCGCTCTCGGGATTTGACGTATCGCCCGACGGACAACACTTTCTGGTTCCAATCGTCACGTCGCCGGAAAGGTTCGCAATCGTCGTGATGCAGAACTGGGAAACGGCTGTGCGGCGAAATCCCGGCAAGCTCAATTGACCCCTGGCTAATTTAGCGCCACGCGTGGGATAGGCGGATCAACAGAGTGCGCGTTACTTGCCGCGGCGCTTGCGATAGTAAGCCATCGCTACCAAGCCCGCGCCGATCATTACATAAGTTGAGGGCTCAGGCACCGGCGTGGGTGGCGGTGGGTCCGGCGGATTCGGCGGACCAGGGGGTCCGGGAGGCCCTGGAGGTCCGGGCGGTCCCGGGGGACCAGGCGGCTCATTGGGCGGGTTTTCGCCCGGCGGCAGGGGCGGAGTCACCGGCGGATTGGGTCCGGGTGGATTTGGTCCAGGCGGATTCGGGCCAGGGGGATTGGGTCCCGGCGGGTTAGGTCCGGGAGGATTTGGTCCAGGCGGATTGGGACCTGGAGGTGTCACCGGAGGCGGATTCGGGCCAGGCGGATTGGGATCCGGTGGGTTTGGTCCAGGAGGGTTAGGTCCGGGAGGATTCGGTCCAGGGGGATTGGGCCCCGGAGGTTCGGGTCCGGGTGGATTCGGTCCGGGCGGATTCGGGCCAGGCGGCGTTACAGGCGGCGTACCCGGATCTCCAGGACCACTGGGACCGGGGACAGCGCCACTTCCACCAGGGAGATTCGGGCCGACGCCAGCTTCAGCAGCCGGGGGGAACCAACTGGTAAAGTCCTCGATGGGAGCAAAAAGAGGGTTGCCTGGATCCTCAACCTCAGGGCTTCCGCTAATGGGAAGGCGAATCGGTGCGGCCGCGGCGCGCAGGGGAAGGATGAGAAGTTTCGGGTCTGCCTGATTCAGGTGCCGCTCCTGCGGGTCCATCCAGTAGGTGGGCAGTTGAGGATTTTCGGCAAGCATGTTGCCGCAGCGGGCGCGGATCTTACTCTTCCCATCGGTCCAGACCGTTTCTCCGGCGGCAATCTTCACGGGCCGCTTTGTCCAGTAGATCCGGTTGCCGCGACGATAGGAGACATAGGCCTTTCGCGAGGAGGCGAGTTGTATGGGTATAAGTTTATCCGTCTTTACGCCTTGATAATGCGCAAATACCACCGGATCGGACTTCATTCGCTCGCGGACTTCCGAGGCGTCGTAGATGCCCCCAGGTACCACCGAAAGCGGGTACACTTTGCGGCTTCGGTGGCGCAACGGCTCGGGAGCGACGCGCTCGGGGGCGCGGTATTCGGCGGCTGGGGACGACTCCTGTTTGTGGAGGACGGTGAGGCTCAGGGCGAGGTAAAGAATCCCCAGAAAACCGGCAGCTACGACCGCAACTTGAGGATAACGCAGCATTTGCAGCGCACCAAGGGCGCGGCGCGATACGGCCGTGAGCTTGCCCTGGATGGCATCGACACTGAAATTGCATCTCACTGTTCCTATACAAGCTAACTTGTCTGTGTCGGGGAATCCATCAGCAGTAACATGGCGGTAAGGCCCAGTTCTAGTACTAAGGTTCCACGCAACTCGTGCTTAGCAGGAGAGGGGTAAGGCGCTCAAGTGAAATGAGTAATTGCCCTTACTACCGTACTAAAGAAAAGGCGATATTCGGCCTATAAATAGAAAGAATGGAATAGTACTATTCTTACCCCTATTGGCGGGGGAGAACATTTCGCGGCAGGCGGAGAGCGACCGAGCCGCCGACTGTGACGACGTCATATTGCCCGGCATAAGAGATAAGCAAGTGGGCCGCCCAAGGCTCCAACTTGTACTCTTTAATGAGCCAATCGACCATGTCGGAGGTTGCCAGACGGAGGGCGCGATCGAGGCTGGAAACGAATTCGGGCTGACTGCCAACAGAGGCAATGAATTCGGTGGTGGTGACCCGCGGATTTTGCAGAGACTTTCCTTTGTGAAGGACTACGTCGAATTCGACCTCCATGGAGGTTTCCACGCCGGTGCCGTTGGGCTCGCCGTCGGCTTGGAGCGCGTGGCCGTCGCCGATGAACAGGAGCGCACCGGGGTGGAAGACGGGGAGGTGGACGGATGAACCTTCGTTGACGCGGTTGTAGTCCATGTTGCCGCCGTAGTTGCCGCTGATGCCGGAAGTGGGAGCGAAGACGCCGGGAGCGGCCACGCCAACGCAGCCGAGCATGGGCTTGGCCTGGAACTCCATTTTGTGGACGGCGCTTTTGGGGTCGGCGAGGGTGAGTTTGCCAGTGGCGCGGTCGATGTTCCACTTGACGATCGTGTCGCGGCCCTGAATAACGGAATTGGGCGGCTTACGGACCGGCGAGTAGAGGCCTTCGATGGATTCGGGCGCGAGGGAGTAAAGGCCGAGGCGGAAGCTGGAGAAGCCCCAGTCGCGGTTGGTGCGGATGCGGCGGAAACGGACTTCGATGGAGTCGCCCGGCGCGGCGCCTTCGACGTAGAAGGGTCCGGTGAGCGGGTTGCCACGGGTACCGGAGGGTTTGCCGTTTTCGTCGACGCCTCCGGCGTCAATCGTGCGTGTTTGGATGACGTCGCCGGGCTTGATGCGCGCGAGCGGGGGATGGCGGTGGTCGAAGGAGTTATAGAACGTAGTGGGGTTGATTGCGGCGGCAAGGAGGAGAGGAACGATCATGCGACCTTCTTTGAGTATTCGCGCTTGATGTAATCACAGGCGCGGACGGTGAGAGCCATCATCGTCAGCGTTGGATTCTGGCAGCCGACGCTGACATAGCAGGCGCCGTCGGTGCAGAAGATATTCTCCGCCTCGTGCGCCTGATTGTATTTGTTGAACACGCTTGTTTTGGGGTTGTTGCCCATGCGGGCGGTGCCAACTTCGTGGATGCAAAAGCCGGGAACCGAATACTGGCCGGTGAGGCGGATGTTTTTGGCGCCCGCGGCTTCGAGCATTTCGGCGGCCTGGGCGCGGCCGTCGTGCCACATCTTCTTTTCGTTGTCGCCCCACTCCATGTTGACTTTGAGGACGGGTACGCCCCAGGCATCGACACGGGTTTTGTCGATTTCGACCTTGTTCTCTTTTCGGGCGAGGCATTCGCCCCAGAGGGAGATGCCCATGGACGCGGAGCCTTCGCGGACGGCGTCTTTGTAGGCGGCGCCGAACCCTGGAGCGTTGGTGGAGAAGTTGAGGCTGCCGCCGCCCTGGTAACCGTAGCCACGGATGAAGCCGTTGGTCATCTTCTCCTTGACGTTGCGGAAACGCGGGACGTAGATACCGTTGGGACGGCGCGGCATGCCGGTCCAGGGTTTGGTTTCCGGCTTGGGCATATCGCCCGATGCCCCGCCCTGATAGATGTGATCCATCAGGTAGTGGCCGAGGGCGTCGTTATTGTTGCAGATGCCGGAGTTCAACAGGAGGCGCGTGGACTCCATGGTGGAGGCACAGAGATAGACGATTTTTGCGCGGACCTCGCGGGCGGCGCGAGTGGTCCGGTCGATGTAGGCGACGCCGGAGGCTTTGCCGTCCTTCATCGTGATACGCGCGGCAACGGCATCGGTGATGAGCGTCATGCGGCCGGTTTTGAGGGCGTCGGCGACGGTGGTGAAGGGCGAGGAGAAGTAGGAATTGGTGACGCAGCCGCGTTCGCACGGACCGCAATAGTGGCAAGCGGCGCGGCCGTTGTGGTTTTTCGTTAGGATTGCGGTGCGGCCGATGGTGACGGTGCGTCCGAATTTGGCTTTCACGGCTTTGCGGAAAGAGTTTTCGGTGCAGGTCATGTCCATCGGCGGGAGAAAGATGCTGTCAGGGAGTTGGGAGAGACCTTCGGCATTGCCGCTGATGCCGACGTAGCGTTCGACCTTTTCGTAGTACGGGACCATTTCGGCGTAGTCGACGGGCCAGTCGTCGCCGTAGCCGTCGTGGGAGGCGGCTTTGAAGTCGAGGTCGCTCATACGGTAGCTTTGGCGTCCCCAGCTAAGGGATCGGCCACCGAGGACGCGCATGCGAATCCAGTTGAACGGCTTTTCCTGCGTGTAGGGATTCTCGTGATCGTTGACGAACCACTTGTAGTTGTACTCGGTGCAGGCGTAGCACTGCCCTTGGATGGGACGGGAGTCGCGGATCTTGGGCGACATGCCGAGGTAGGGCATCTGCCAGGTCTGGAGATGTTCGGTGTAGTCCTTGGGAGTGACTTTGGGTCCGGCTTCGAGGAGGGCGACTTTCATGCCGGCTTCGGAGAGTTCTTTTGCGGCCCAGCCGCCGGTTGCGCCGGAGCCGACGACGACGACGTCGTAGACTTCGGCAGATCGCGAGAGTTGCGCCATGGGGGATAGTGTATCGCGGGGGGGGTACGCGGTTCAGCTGGCAGCAGACCCCACCATAGTTAGAATTAGACTCGATGCCAATTGATCCGTCGATA
>DASRHX010000800.1:0-3080 GCA_035650295.1 Bryobacteraceae bacterium
CATGGGTGCAGGAGGACATGCTGCAATTGCCACTGCCTCCACCGCTCTCGGAACTCGCGCTCGCGACCGCTACTCCAGCACCGCTTCCACCGCTGGAAGGTTACACCTTCGACGGATACCGCAATGCCGATGGAAGCGCCGGGACGAAGAACATTCTTGGCATCACCACCACCGTTCAGTGCGTTGCGCCCACGGTCGATTTCGCCGTGAGGCGAATCAAGGCCGAATTGCTGCCGCGCTTTGCGAACGTCGACGACGTGGTGGCGATCACGCATACCTACGGTTGCGGCGTTGCTATCGACGCGCCAGGCGCGGCGGTGCCCATCCGCACCATCCGCAACATCAGCACGCACCCCAATCTTGGCGGATGGCCCTTAGTGGTGAGCCTGGGTTGCGAGAAGATGCAGCCGCAGCGGCTCTTCCCCGCCCCTGATGGCGCGGCGCTGCCCGTGCTCGAAGGTGAACCGCATGTAGTGCGCATGCAGGATCTGGACTTGAAGGGGTTCGGCAGCATCGTGGGTTCCATCATGCGATTTGCCGAGCAGCGGCTGGAGGAATTGAACCGCAGGCAACGCGTAGAATGCCCGGCGAGCGAGCTCGTGGTAGGGCTGCAATGCGGAGGGAGCGACGCGTTTTCCGGCGTCACCTGCAATCCCGCGGTAGGCTATGCGGCCGACCTGCTGGTGCGCGCCGGAGCGACGGTGATGTTCAGCGAAGTGACCGAGGTGCGCGACGCGGTTCACCTGCTGACACCTCGCGCGGCATCGCCCGACGTGGCGCGGGCGCTGATCCGGGAAATGCAGTGGTACGACGACTATCTGGCTCGCGGTTCGGCAGACCGTAGCGCGAATCCCACACCGGGCAATAAGCGCGGCGGGTTGTCCAATGTCGTCGAAAAGGCCCTCGGGAGCGTGGCCAAGGCAGGCACCTCGGCATTGGCCGCGGTGACGTCACCGGGCGAACGGGTCACCGCGAAAGGACTCGTTTTCGCCGCGACTCCAGCCAGCGACTTCATCTGCGGAACCGAGCAACTGGCGGCGGGGATGAACCTGCACGTGTTCACGACCGGTGAAGGCTCACCGTACGGTCTTGCCTTGTCGCCGGTGATCAAAGTCAGCTCGCGTACGGCGCTGGCTGAGCGTTGGTACGACCTTATCGACGTCGATGCGGGGCGAGTGGCGACAGGGGATGCCACAATCGGCGACGTGGGTTGGGAATTGTTCCGGCTAATGCTCGACGTCGCCAGCGGGCGCAAGAAAACCTGGGCCGATCACTGGGGATTGCACAACGCCCTCGCCCCGTTCAATCCGGGGCCCGTCACCTAGCCTTCGTTTGCAATCATGAAACGGTTTCGTTAATGTTAAAAAGATAAGCATTTGGGATGGTTGGGGTTACTCCATGGTGGGAGGCACAGATGGAAACCTCAACAAAGGGACGTTTTTGGCCCATTGCAAGGTGGGTCATGGGAATAATAGTTTCAGTCGTGAGCCTTGCCGCGCAAACCAGCCGTGGCACTCTCACTGGCATCGTGACAGATGCGCAGGGCGCGGCCATGCCCGGCGCGCAAGTGTCCCTTAGAAACGAGGAGACGAATGTCCGGCGCCAGACAACGGCGAACGAGGCGGGACTGTACCGTTTCGACGCGATTGACCCAGGCCAGTACCAGATCTCCGTAGAAGCAGCCGGGTTCCGCACATACTCCAAGCGCCAGATTCCCGTCGGCGCGGCGCAGACCGTTTCCAACGACGTTCAACTCGAAGTCGGCGAAACGCAGCAGACCGTCGAAGTCGTGGCCCAGACCGAAAGCGCCCTACAGTATGAAGCGCCGGTGCGAGGCGGCAACATGGGGAGCCGTGAGATCGTCAACCTCCCTTTGCCCAATCGCCGTCCGTCACAGTTGGCCTTCACGATTCCCGGAGTGGTGAGCAACCGTTTTTCAAGCAACGGTTCCCTAACCGGGTTTTCGGTGAATGGCGCGCGCCAGCGGTCGAACAATTTCATGATCGACGGAACGGAGAATAACGACATCTCCGTGTCGGGCGAAGGGCTGACGATTTCGAATCCGGACGTCGTCGCGGAGGTGAACATCCAGACGACGAACTACGACGCGGAGTTTGGGCGCGCGGGCGGCGCCGTGGTGAACATCATCACCAAGAGCGGGACGAATCAATATCACGGCACGCTCAACTATGTCCTGGACTCCACCTACGACGATGCGCTGACAAATTCGCAATCGCTCGATCCGGAGTTGCAGGCGCGCGGCCGGCCCGCTTTCGGCATAGAACAGTTCTGGGGCGGTACCTTCGGCGGTCCCATCCGCAAGGACCGTACATTCTTCTTCGGATCGTTTCAGGAAGACCGATTGCGATCCAACTCGACACGCGTGCTGAATACACTTTCGGCGCAGGGACGGGCGACACTGAATTCCCTGTTCCCCAAGGGCACAAATCCCAACGTCGACCTCTACAATGCCCTGACCGCGGGCGTGGACGCGACCTCGCGGTTTTCGACATTGGAGATGGGCAACGGCCGCCCGGCGATCGAAGTGGGAACCGCTGTTCAGGGATTGTCCACCTCAACGATCGACCGGCAGTACCTCGGCCGCCTCGATCACAAACTCAGCGATAGCGATCAGCTTTCGGGCCGATTCATCTATCAAACGATCGACATTCCAAACGGCGCATTATTTAATGTGTTTCCCGGCTTCGAGGCGGATTCGAAGACCAAGAATGTCAGCGTATCGCTGACCGAGACGCATATCTTTTCCCCGACGCTGACCAACGAGCTGCGGCTGAACTACATGCGGCTCAATCCGCTGTTCCCCGTTTCCAATCCGGACAACGAACTGGTGAGGACGGCGCCGCAGATCGCGATCACGGGCCTCACTAATGTGGGATTGGACAACCGGTTTCCGCAGGGCCGCTACGGGAATAACTATCAGTTGCAGGATACGGCCACGTTTGTCCACGGCAAGCACAGCATCCGGTTCGGCGGTGACATTCTGCATCAACGCTCGAAGCAGTTTGCACCCATCGCCGCGCGCGGTGCTTTGGATATCCGAGCCAGCACCGGCTTTTCGA
>DASRHX010000801.1:0-12572 GCA_035650295.1 Bryobacteraceae bacterium
ACCGTGGAAGCGCGAGTGGGTCCGGAACTGGCCGAGAACGCCGATGGCACGTCGAAGAAATCGGCCGGGCAACTGGCGGCGCAACGCATGCTCGAGTGCCTGATCGAACGGTTCCCGCCCGACGACGCAGACGAGATGTGAGTGCTATCCGCACGGCCTGCGCGGTCCAAGCGAGAGAGGCGTCATGCCCCTACTGCGGCGTTAGCGTGCCGGCTGTTGAACCGCCCAAACCTGCGTAGGACTCTTTCACCTTGCTCACCTTGCTTCCGTTGAAGGTGACGAAGGTGATTTTGCCGGGTGGCAGCCCGTAGACCCAATCCTCCAATTCGACGCCGTCGACCGTTTCGCGTGACTTGCCGCGCGGGCGGCCCACGGCGAGCAGCACCTGCTCTTTGTCCATCCCTTCGACAACGCGCTTTTCTTTGATGGCCGCCTGAATGGGCGCGGGAAGGTTCTCCACATAGTTCTCGGTGGCGCTGCGCTTTTCGAAATCGAGCACAGGCTTGAGCATCTTCTTGAACTCGGTAGCCTTCACCGCTGGCACGCCCTTGGGAAATTCGACGACGAGCAGCGTACCGAGGGTGGGATTGCCGCTTTGCCCAATGGGCGCGGTACGCGAGCCGGTCCCCATTTCGATACGCTCATACCACTTGCGTCCGGTCTTTAATCCACCATTGATTTCCAGCGTGATCTTGTCGTCGTCGACTTCTACTTTGGTGACCTGCACGAGATCGCCGGTGCGGGCGGCGGGTCCCAACTCGCGCGCCGCGTCGTCCCATTTTTCGCGGTCGCCAATCTTGCCTTCCGGGGTCAAGGGGAGCGCCTTCTTCGAACGTGGAATGCCGATTTTGGCGGTGGCATACTCGGCGGTGAGCCCGCGCATGATCTCGATGCGGTCTTCGGGTGTGAGCTGAGTTTTGGCCCACGACGGCGCGACGAGCGCCAGTGTGAGAGCCAACGAGGATACAAGCCGGTACGTCATGACTGTTTCCTTTCCCCCAACAGGACCAAGGCTTGCGGCCGGATGGGAACCTTCCGCAACCCGGCCATCAGAACCGCCAGCGCGATCATACTCAAAATTCCACCTTCAGGCCCATACGAACCGCCCGACCAGACCGGATCGATCTTCCATTGCACCTCCAGTCCCGACACCCTCATTGTAAATCCGCTGAGGTTCACGCCCAACAGGGGGAGGGCCCAGTTCCATCCGGCGTGGATACCGATGGCGAGCCAGAGGTCGCCCGAGCGCAGCACGCACCAGCCGAGCGCAACGCCCCACAGGAAGGTGTTCGCAAGGCCCAGGCTCGACACGTTCATGTTCCCGGAATGGGCCGCGGCAAACAGCACGCCCATGGGCAGCAGCGTGGCCCAGACGCCGAAGCGGCGCACCATGATCTGGAACCCGTACCCGCGAAACATTAACTCCTCGGCGACTACTCCGAACAGCACCAGGATGGCGAAGTAGACGATCGTTCCCCAGCCGGAAGGCTGTTCGGCGGAGCGCGACCATGAGGCGAGTCCGAACAGCGCGGGAACGAGCACGATGAGCGACGCCACGCTGGCCCCGCCCAACACCCCGAAACCGAGGTGACGCAGCGAAGCGCCACTCCATTCCAGGCCGACCTCGGCGAGCGAGCGTTGCTCGTAGATGCGCATGCAGATGAGATTGGCGATGATGGCGGCGGCGAAGTTGGCCGCGACGAAGGTGATCAGCGTGTCGGCGGCGATGTAGAGCAACGGCGCCAACAGCAACATGCCCAACCAACAGAAGATGGCATAGATGACGATGCGAATGATGGTGCTGGCGGCCGTTGGCCCAAGTGCGGGCACCGCTGGAGTGGCAGGTTCCGGCTGCCCCTGTGGCGTCACGCGGCGACCTTCACCCGTACGCCTTTCGGCGCAACCTTCACGTCGAGCACTTCCGCTCCTTCGGCGGCGATCAGTTCACTTACCCGCTGCTTTGCTTCCGGTTCGACCAGGAAGATCACGCAGCCGCCGCCACCGGCGCCACAGACCTTGGCCCCGCGCGCGCCAGCCTTGCGGGTGACTTCGATCAGGCGGTCGATGAGCGGCGTCGTAATGGTGGGGCAGTTCTTGCGGCGGTTGGACCACTCTTCGCGCAGCAGGCGGGCGGCTTCGTTCCAGTCCTGTTTCTCCAGCGCGCGGCGCATGCCGAAAGCGATTGCGGATATCTGTTCGAAATTCTTGTGCACCTGCTTGTCGCCGTTGATGTGCGCTTTCATCACTTCCCAATTGTTGATGCCCGAATTACGTGGCGCGCCTGTATAGACGAGGACGAAACGTGAATTGAATTCGTCGTGGTCGAGCGGAATTTCGATGCGGCGAATGCCCGCTGGCGACATCTCCATGACGCTGACGCCGCCATACATGGCCGGGTAATAATCCTGCGAACCAGTGGGGACTCGGATAACCTGCGACTCAATGTTCTGGCAGATTTCACGCAGCTTCTCGGTGGAGTGAGGCGAACCGGTCAGCCTGTTGAAGGCATGGGCAATGGAAATCATCAGAGAGGAGGATCCGCTAATGCCCGCGCCGGCGGGAGCCTCCGAATGCGTGTCGACTGTGATGCCGAGCGTGGGAGCCCAGAAACGAAGTTGCCAGGCAAGCAGCGGTAGTTTCTGTTTCTTCGATTCGGCCATCTCCTGCAGCGAGGCGAACGATTCTTCGAGTTCCAGGTCGCGTGATCGCAAAACGATCTGCTTATCGCGACGCGTTTCAATCGTGCAGTGCGTGTAGCGATCGACGGCAAAGTTCACCGTGCAAGCGTTGGGATGGTAGAGATACAGCGGCCAGATGTCGAGGGTGCCGCCCGCGAGGTCGACGCGGCAAGGAGACTTCGAAGAGAGTTTCATGCGGAATAGCTAGGATATCGTGAGCGGGCGGTCGTTCTGACTGCGAGACAGACACCAGCGCCAGAGCGCGTAGGAGAGTGCGAGCAAGACGGCGATCACGCCTGCCGCCACCCAAGGGAGCGTTTCCGGCAGGAATGCCGCGGCGATCCAACCCTTTACTGAATTGGGTGCGTAAGGGCCCAGCACGGCAATTCCCACCAATACGGCCAGGAACACTGTGCGGACGGAGCGGCGGGCCTCGGTGGGCGTTTGCACCCGCAGGGCGAGCGAGGCGCCCACGTGCGCGGAAAAGACGCTGAAGGCCGCGCCGATGGCCAGCAGGGGAACCAGGAACGAAGCGCCGGGGAGCAGCAGCCTGCCGTTGCCGTGCACAAGGCTCAACGTCGCCAGTGAGAGTGCGTAGAGAAAGAGCGCCCCCACGTATCCGGCGACGGCGGTGGCGGCGATTTTGCCTAATAGGAACTCCGGCGGTGCGCATGGCGCATCCCACCAGCCTTCCAGCATGCGGCGGTTCTTATCCTCAGTGAAGCTGGCGATAGTGATTTGCGATTGGAAGAGCGGCGCCGAGCAGGCGTAGACAATCTGAAAAAACGGATCCATGAAGTCCTGGCCGAGGCTCCACGGAAAGTAGACGCCGAGCACAGCGGCAAAACCCGCCAGAAACAGAAAACCGCGCCAACCGCCAATGCGCGCCGGTGCGTCGGACAACTCGGAGGCCATCGTTGCGAGCACACCGTCACGATACAATGGCATCGACATTCCCTCATCAGTGTAAGGAGTTCCGATCCTCATGACACGCCGTAAAACCGTCCTGGCCCTGCTTGTGGGCATAGCCTCAATCGCCGGATACGGGTTCCAGGCCGCCAGGAAGCCGGCCGCGCCCACCGACCCACTTATCGCCGGATTCAGCAAATCCACAGTTGCCAGCGTGGCCGACGCCGTCGATCAGGTGATCGGGAAGCGCGGCTTCATGTCGCACGACATGCGCCCGCGAGTGAACGGAAAGTTTGTGGGCCGCGCGCGCACGGCTCTGATGCGTGAGACGACGCCGGATAAGGCCGGACCAGCCGTCAGCGCCAAGCATTCGGTGGAGATGATTGACACGGCCAAACCGGGCGAAGTGGGGGTGATCGTCATCGAGAACGGTCTGGATGTAGCGGGATTGGGCGGGCTCATGGGCACGGCGGCGAAAGTACGCGGAATGGCAGGCATCGTGATCGATGGCGGTGTGCGCGATGTGGTCGAAGTGCGGGCCCTAGGCTTGCCGGTATATGCCCGTAGTGTGGTGCCTTCGAGTTCGGTTGGCCGATACGCGACGGTGGCCAACGGTATCCCCGTGAAGTGCGGCGGAGTGGACGTTTCCCCGGGAGATTTGATCATTGCCGGTGAAGATGGGGTAGTTGTTGTGCCGCAAGCCAGGGCGGGGGAGGTGTTAAAACGTGCTCAGGAGATCGATGAGCGGGAGACGAATATGCTGCCGTTTATTCGAGAATTGAAGGAGTTGGGAAAGGCCGTAGCCAAATTTAACAGGATCTAGACTCCCCCGCTGTCCTAAGATTAGGCTAAGGTGATTTCGTCTAGTGCCGTATACCTAAACCTCCGTTCGATGGCTGACGATATGTGTGGTGTCAGTGATATCTATGAAAGAGCGCCGAACAGAAGCACGACTCCTTTGCGCTGACCTCGTAGAGGTCGAATGGAAGGACAAGACTGGCCGCAAGCGTCGAGCTGTGGCCAACCTGGAGGATATCTCCCAATCCGGCGCATGCCTTCAGTTGGACTTAGCCATCCCATTGCAAACTCAAGTCCGCCTTCGTTACGAGCGGGGCGACCTGAGTGGCGTCGTCCGCTACTGCGTGTATCGCGAGATCGGGTATTTTCTCGGGGTCGAGTTCGAGCCTGGGCAAAAGTGGAATGAGCGCGCGTTTAAACCGCTTCACCTGTTTGACCCGAGGCGTCTGACGCAGCAAGGCGAGACCAGCTAGATCCGAATCCGATAGAGCGACGCGTCGCCTTCCCAACCGCCGGGAAGTGCGAACAGCCGCGTCATGTGAACGCAGATTTCCTTAGTCGCACGATCTTCTCGCGCATAGAAATTTGAGAGGGTGAGCTGATCGCTTTCGCCCGGTTGAAGTCCATCCACGGTGCGCACTGAAGCTCGGCGAAGAAGCCCGGTGCGGCGGTCGACTTCCCCCACGACAAAGGGGTAGCGTGGGCGGTTGCCGCGCGGGTTCACCGGGTTGATGTTGCCCAACCAGAACAGGCGGCCCGATGAGTGGTCGAGAAGTTGCGAACAGGCGCTGGGCGAGAAGAAGCGGAAGCCGTCGTCGTAGGTCCAGGGCGCGGGTTTCGACCACGTCAGGCCGCTGTCGCTCGACATGCAAATCCACTTGTAGCTGGGCAGCTCAGGCTTACGGTCGTTTGAGCCGCGCAGGATCATCATCAGCTTGCCGCCTTCGAGGAAGGCGATGGTCGGCTCCACCATGCCGCGCGTCGTCACTTCGGGCGAGCCATCAATGCGTGCCGACATCTCCCATTCGAGTGAGCCGCTGCGCCAGCGGCCGTGCAGCAATGCGGACTCGGTCCACGTGTACCCGCCGCCAGGATTGTAGAGCGAGCCGTCGGGAGCGACGATGCTGAGTTGGACCGGCAGCAGGATGCGGCCGCCCGAGGCCGGAATGGGAATGCATGTATTGTCGCCGGTCATGACGCAGTTCTTGCCGGTCCACACGTTGGGCATCGGATGCGTGGCGTTGTATTCGGCGCCTTTGTGGATCACCTGCACCGGTGGACCAAAGCTGCGTCCGCCGTCCTTAGAAATGCGGTAGAAGATGTTCCATTGGCGCAGGCCTTCGAGTGGATCGTCGTTGGGTAGCGTGCCCTCGGTCCAGAAATCGAGGAACCAGCCGGTGTGCGGATCGGCAAAGCCCGCTCGTGTATGGCGGCGCAGCATGCCGCGCGCGGTTTTTTCGCCCGTGATCCGCTCTTCGGGAGCACTCCACGTACGGCCGTTGTCGTTAGAGCGGCGGTAGAAAGAAGAATCGACCGTGTCCGAGCGCGTCCAGCGCTGTTCGATCGAGATCATGTCCGGGCCTTTTCTTCGCGTGTAGAACGCATAGGCCATCACGGCAGTGCCTTTGCCAGGAGAGCGGAGGAAGAGTTCGCGGCGGATGGCGGCGGGCGTTTCAGCGAATGCGGCGGGCGCGGCGGCAAGAAGGGCGCGGCGAGTGATCATTGCGCACGACTATAACGCAGAGCGGCTGAACGCGGCCACGGGCGGTGGAAATCCACCACCTCCTGTAGACGGCGCGGCAGCGCTGTCAACTCGTTACGACTGGCGAGCCAAATGCACAAATTTTGGCGAAGGGAGATCCACGATGAACTTCAGATCCGCCGTGCGCGGTTTCGGCGTTTCCGCTCTGCTGGCCGGCCTGCTCATGATTGCCACTGCGGACACCGCATTTGCTCAGCGCAACCGTGGTGGCGGAGGAGGCCGCGGGGGTTACGGTTTTTCGAGTGGCCGCGGATACTCCGGTGGCCGGAGCTTTTCGCAGCAGCGAGGATATTATGGTGGCCGCTCTTACAGTAGCCCGAGGGGCTTTTACGGCGGCCAACGTGGATATTACGGTGGGCGCAATTTTCTCCCAGGAAACCGTGGATACTACAGCAATCGCTACTACCCGAGAGGCGGTTACGGGCGCAGCTACATCTACTTCGGCGCACCGTTCGGAGCCTTTTACTACCGGAGCTACCCGCTCCCCTACTGCAATCCCAACGGATATTACGACCGATGGGGCCGTTGGTACCCGGATCCTCGCTGTGCCTACGATCCGTATTACGGCTACTAGTGCGGCCAGAAGCGAAAGCCGCCCTCGGGGAGAAGTTGATACTCATACCGCGAGCCGCCATGTTCGAACAGCACCGCATCAAGCGCATGAAAGCGGATTTCGCCGCGTCCCGGCATCGCGTGCGTGACGCCCACCAGAGCATCGCAGATTTGGTGGCGCGTGGCGGGAACGACTATACTCCACTCGTCGGGATCGCGGAACTCGAGAACCTCCGAACGGAAATGCGTGAGGATTTCTACGGCCAGCCGCAGGTCGTCGCTGTCTTCGCCGCAAAACGCCTGCGCCTGCATAAGCACGGATTCGCGCACTGCCTCAACATTGGCGTTGCGGCCAACCTGCTCGTTGCGAGCCGAGAATATGCAGTCGCGGCTGGCGAAGTATGGCTTGAGGTCGAGCACCGGAGTGCCGTCGATGAAGTCTAGACGGTCGAATTCGATCCGCGAGCCATCGATGGCGATCACCTTGGCGGCGGTCAGTCCGATAGGATTGGGACGCGCGGGCGAACGAACGGCAAATACGCCATGGAGGTCGCGCGCGTCCGGCTCCTGACCCGTCTGCGGCTTCAACCCACGCGGAACCACCTGAAGCACATCGCGATCCACGCCATCGAGCCAGGCAAGCACCCATACATGCGAATGCTTTTCGAAGTGGAGCAGCCCAGAGGCAAATTCGGGCAGCAGTTCCACGGCTGATGGAACTCCAAGGACCGCCATCGCCTTGCGGTCGGCACAGTCGTTCCGCACGTGGCCAATCGGAGTCAGAGAGGGGTTGCCGGAGTTGGTACTCATACGCTGGCGGCTCGCCGCGACTCCGCCTTCCGGTTTGTGTTCGAATAGAGAACGCGAGGAGCAGAGTTGGCCAGTAACGATTCTACGGTACCGATCCGGCCGTCCGGAGGCTTGGGCTCGCCCAGGGTGAAAGTACCCGCGCCTGCCGCGAAGAGTAAATCCACCGCGTCATCGCGCGACCACACGCCGCCATCTGCCCCTCAAAGCAGCCCAGGCGGCATCGGCGGCTCCACTCACTCGGCCAACCGCTACTTCGAACTCAAGAGCGAGATTCACCGCAAGCTGATCGGGGTGATCAATCTCGACCGCGTGGCGTCGATCCCGAAAGAGCGCATACGAAGCGAGATCGGGCGGCTGGTCGAGCGCCTGCTAGACGAAGAGCGCGTGCCCATGACCACGGCCGAGCAGAACAAGATCGTGGAAGAGGTGCTGGACGAGGTGCTGGGCCTCGGGCCGCTGGAAACGCTGCTCAAGGAGCCGAGCATCTCCGACATCCTCGTTAACGGCTACGACAAGGTGTACATCGAGCGGGCCGGTAAGCTCTCGCTCACGCCGGTTCGCTTCAAGGACAACAGCCACCTGCTGCACATCATCGAAAAGATTGTGAGCCAGGTGGGCCGCCGCGTGGACGAAGCCAATCCGGTTGTGGACGCGCGATTGCTCGATGGCTCGCGCGTAAACGCGATCATCTCTCCGCTCGCCCTCGACGGTCCGGCGCTCTCCATCCGCCGCTTTGGGCGCCATGTGATCACCTCCGACGAGATGATCGCAAACAGGACCGTCATGCGGAGCATGCTGCAGTTCCTTGCCGCCTGCGTGCAGTGCAAGAGCACCGTGCTGGTGAGCGGCGGAACGGGCTCGGGCAAAACGACGACCCTCAACGCGCTGTCACGCTTTATCCCGGAAGAGGAGCGTATCATCACCATCGAGGACACGGCCGAGCTGCAACTACAGCAGCGCCATGTCGTGAAGTTTGAAACGCGTCCACCGAATTTGAACAAGCAAGGTGGCATCAACCAGCGCCACCTGGTGCGCACGGCGTTGCGCATGCGGCCGGACCGCATCATCGTCGGTGAGTGCCGCGGTCCGGAAGCGCTCGATATGCTGCAGGCGATGAACACGGGCGTCGAAGGATCGATGTCCACCGTGCACGCCAACTCGCCTAAGGACGCCTTCTCGCGCCTGCAGGCCATGGTGCTGATGGCCGACCTCGACCTGCCCACGCGCGTCGTAACGAATCAACTTGCCAGCGCCATCAAGATGGTGGTCCAGGTGTCACGCCTTTCCGATGGATCGCGCAAGATCATCTCCATCGCCGAGGTGCTGGGCGTCGAAGATGAGGTCGTGAAGATTCAGGAGATCTTCACCTTCGAGCGCGTCGGCGTCGACGATGCGGGCAAGGTGATGGGCCGTTTTAAAGCGGTGAGCCGCAATCCGCTGGTGCTGGCGCGGATGAAGCAGTACGGCATCCAACTACCGGCTAACCTGTTCGACGAAGTGGTAGAAGTGAACCTGTAGCCTACTGTTTCAGCATCGACTCGCGCAGCGCCTTGAACTCCGTGCCCGGCTTCCATTCCGGCCACTTCTCGCCTTCGGCCACTCGATAGCCCACGCGGAACAGCAGCTTCATATCTTCCACGGCGCCAGAAAGATCCCAGTCGGGTTTGATCTCGTCCGAGGGCTTGTGATAGTCGTGCGCTGTGTACTGGTCGCGCTTCTCTTGCGAAAACGTGTCCGGTTTGCCGATATAGCGCGTGCCGGGTTCGATGTAGAGGGAGGGTACGCCCTTCTTTGCGAACTCGAAATGGTCGCTGCGGTAATAGAAGCCCTTCTCCGGCTCGGCATCGGGTACGAGCGTGCGATTCTGCTCCTTTGCTGCCGCGGCTAGCGTGTCGTCCAGCGTGGAATTGCCGAGGCCGATGACAACGATGTCGCTCGTCTTTCCCCACTGGTTCATGCCGTCCATGTTGATGTTCGCCAACGTCTTGTTCAGAGGATAGAGCGGATGCGAGGCATACCACTGGGCACCCAGCAAACCCTGTTCCTCGGCGGTGAGCGCGACGAACAGAACGCTGCGCTTCGGCGCGGGCTTGAGCGCGGCGAACGAACGCGCCAGTTCAATCAGTGCGCCAGTTCCGCTGGCGTTGTCGATGGCGCCATTGAAGATCTGATCGCCCTGCAGCGTCGTGTCGCGTCCGAGATGGTCCCAGTGCGCCGAATAGATGGCGTACTCGTCTTTTAGTTTGGGATCGGAGCCTTCGACCTTGGCTACCACGTTTCGCGATTCGATCTTGCGCAGCTGATTCTTTACCGTGAAACTCACCCTGCCCTTCAACGGCACGGGCTTGAAATCCTTCTTCGTGGCCGCCTTCTTCATGTCGTCGAACTTTAATCCAGCGGCCGTGAAGATCTCCTTCGCCTTGTCGAGCGAGACCCAGCCCTCGACGGCGATGCGGCCCATGTTATTGTCTTCACTCTGGAGATCGAAGTTCTCACCGCTCCAACTTCCCGTCACGACGTCGAAAGGATAGCCGGCGGGTCCTGTCTCGTGAATAATGATCGCTGCTGCCGCGCCCTTGGCGGTGGCGATCTCGTACTTATAAGTCCAGCGGCCGTAGTAGGTCATGGCGCGGCCGCGGAAGAACCTTTCGTCGAGTTTCGACGGATCGGCCGGGTCAGGGACGGCGGGATCGTTAACGAGCATGACGATGGTCTTACCTTTCACATCGAGTCCCTTGTAATCGTCCCAGCCATACTCGGGAGCGACGACACCGTAGCCGACGAAGACCACTTCTGAGTCCTTCACTTCCACGTTTTCCTGGAACCGGTGCGAGGCGCCGACGAAGTCCTTGCCCGCCGTGACACCGACGCGCTTGCCGTTGATCACGAACCCGCCCACTGTCGTCGAACTGATGCCGGCCAGCGGCGCTCGCTGGAAATAGGTGCCATCGGGATTGCCTGGCCTGAGCCCGAGCTTTTTGAACTCATCCGAAATGTAGGTGACCGAAAGCTCTTCGCCTCGTGTGCCGGGTGCGCGGCCTTCGAATTCATCGGACGAAAGCTTCTTGATGTGTTCGAGGACAAGCGTTGGCGTCATCAACGCTTCCGCCGCATTGGTGTCGGCCTTTGGCGGCGCGGCGCAGGAGGTGAGCAGAAGCGCGGCGCCGGGAAGCAGGGCTGTCACAAAGACGAATTTGCGCATAGACTCTTTAGAGTATGAGGACGAAACTATCCAGGCGGCAACTGGCCGCGGCCGGACTGGGTTTGGCGGCGGTGCAACGAGGCGTAGGACAAGTGGCCAAGGTAACGGCCTATTCGACCGCCCTCGATGGGTTTGAGTCGAAGGTGAACATGGCGTCATTCGATCCCGTGGCGTGGACGAAAGAGCGCTACCGCCAGATGCCGATGAAGCTGACCTTCAACGCGAAGTCGAAAGCCGAGGCGCAGGCCTGGCAGAAGAAATTGCGGGCGAAGCTGGTGGAACTTGTCGGCGGCTTCCCTGCGCAGCGTGTTCCGCTGGCCCCGCAAACGCTCGAGGTCCGCGAGTTTCCCAAGTACCGCCGAGAAAAGTTCGTCATTACGACGCAGGAGGGCATGGCGTTGCTGGGATACCTGCTGACGCCGGGCGGCAAGGCCGCGCCGCATCCGGCGATGATCTGCGTGCCCGGCCATGGGCGCGGCGTCGACGACCTCGTGGCCGTCGACGACAAAGGCAATGACCGTACCACCAAGCCGCACTATCAGTACGACTACGCGGTGCAAGTGGTGGAGCACGGCATGGCTGCCGTGGCGATCGAGCCCATCGCGTTCGGTTGCCGCCGCGATGCGCGCACCAAAGCACGCGGCCTCGGCAACAGTGCATGCCAGCCGACGGCCGGCGCGGCTCTTCTGTTCGGCCAGACGATGGTCGGCTGGCGCGTCTACGACGTGATGCGTGTGTGCGATTGGATTGAGACGCGCAAGGAACTGGATGCCAAGCGCATCGGCCTAATGGGAATCTCCGGCGGCGGAACCATCACTACGTTTGGCGCGGCGCTCGAACCACGCATCCACACAGCGTTCATCAGCGGCTACTTGAACACGTTTCTTGCCTCGATCGTGAGCTTGTCACACTGCATCGACAACTATGTACCCGGCATTCTCAACTGGTGCGAGATGTACGACGTTGCCGGTCTCATCGCGCCGCGGGCCTTGTTTGTAGAGTCCGGCGACCGCGACAACATCTTCCCCATTGACGCCAGCCGCGAGAGCTTCGCCAAGGTGCAAAAGATTTATGAGGCGTTCGGCGCGGCGGACAAGACCAGCCAGGAAGTGTTCAGCGGTGAACACCAATTCCACGGCAAACAGGGACTGCCGTTCTGCGCGAGCAGTTTGGGTGTGGCTTAAGCTTTTGCAGCGGGCGGGATCCCGGGAGTGGGCAATCCTGCAATCCAAGCCAGCGAAATAATCAGGCCCGCGAAGAGGGCAAAGACGAACCAATCGGGCGCCGTCACTTCGTCCGGCTGGCCGCGAAGGGCGAACAGCCGGATGAGAAGCAATCCGGCGATGAGCCAAGCAAAGATGTTGCCCGTGAAAAAGGCCGTCCCAACCGCCGCTGCAGCGAGTCCCATACGCAGAGGGCGGCTCAATCCACGCATTCCCCGGCTGCCATCAAGACTCCATACTGGCAGCAGATTGAAGATGTTGACGAGTGCGCCGAAGTGCCGCAGTGCAGCGAACAAGGCGTTCCCAGTGGCTGCAAAGAGTCCCCAGCACACCAGCGCGGCCCCAAGGCCCCACAAGGGACCAGCCAGCCCGATGCGCGCATCATCGGAGGGCAAGACAAAGCGTTGCCGCGAAAAGATGACCGCGCCAAATCCGGGTATGAACAATGGCGCCGTGGCTGCGATTCCGCGCCGTTGCAACTCGTAGACATGCCCCATCTCGTGAATGTAAATCGAGAGGAGGAAGCCAAGGGCAAACTGCCAGCCCCAGCCATTTTCCTTTGGTGAGCAACAGGAGAATGACGGGAGCCGCAATTCCCAGCCCTTTCGCCCACTGCGGCATCGCCTTGGGTTTTGCCG
>DASRHX010000802.1:0-3608 GCA_035650295.1 Bryobacteraceae bacterium
GGTGGCAGGGACCACTTAGACTTTGATGGACGTGGAAGTCGTCACGGAGCGGATAATCGGAGCGGCGATGGAGGTTTCGACCGTTCTGGGACCGGGGTTCCTGGAACGGGTGTACCGGCGGGCGCTGGGCGAGGAGTTGAGGATTCGTGGGGTGGCTGTGGAGGAAGAGGTTCACTTTCGAATCGGGTACAAGCAGCGGTGCGTGGGCGAGTATGTGGCGGACATGGTCGTAGACGGGCAGGTGATAGTCGAACTGAAGTGCGCGGAGTTCATCACTAATGAACATGTGGCGCAGACGCTCAATTACTTGAAAGCTGCAGATTTGACAGTCGGGCTGATATTGAATTTTCAGAGGCCGAGGCTGCAGTGGAAAAGGGTGGTGATGAATTATGAGCCGGCGCTGAAATGTTCGCCGCCGATGGACGCGGATGGACGCCGATAAAACATGAAGAGAAAAAAGAGGGTGGCATTCAGAGGCCGAGGCTGCAGTGGAAAAGAGTGGTGATGAATTATGAGCCGGCGTTGAAATTTTCGCCGCCGATGGACGCGGATGGACGCCGACAAGGAAATGGGCTTGTTTTGGCGCTGGGAGTATACTTGCGCGATGTTCCTTTGCTCGCTGAACGACCGAAATCCGCGCGTGGTGGCGTTACAGATCCTGCTGAACCGGTTTAAGCCGCAGGGGATTGAATTGGGCGTGGACGGGTCGTACGGGCCAAAGACGCAGGGCGCGGTGAAGGCATTCCATGCCGAGGTACTGCGGACTTCGGCGACAGGCGCGACGGCGGGAATTGTGGTGTGGGAGCGGATGGTGCGCGAGCATGGGTTGCAGGTGGTGGAGTCAGTCGACGTGACCGATCCGGAGGTGGCGGAACTGGTGTTGCCGAGCTTCCCCACGGCAATCGAGATCGGCGCGATGTCGAACGGCGTGACGCAGGTGGTGAATGACATCATCTCGCGAGCAAAGGGGCAGCGGAATCTTCTTGCCATCCGGTTCCATGGCCACGGAGCGCCGGGGCTCGCGGCGATTTCGGCGGGCAAGCGGAGTCTGATTCCGGGGATCAATCCGATTGCGCAACTGACGGTGTTGACGCCCGAGGTGGTGCGGATTTTGCGCCCGATCCTGGAAAAATTGGGGCCGCTGCTGATCGATTTCGGATTCGTGGAGTTTCATGCGTGCCGGGTGGCGCAGGGTCCGCAGGGGGCGCGGCTGATGCGGGATTTGGTCGATATCTGGCAGGCGCCAATTACGGCGGGAACGACGAGTCAGCAGGCGGGCGGGAATTCTAACTTCTCACTTACAGGTACGGTGGTGAGTGTGTTTCCGGGCGGGGTGAATTTGAAAGCGTGGGCGAAGTCACGGAAGGAAGCGTGACGATTTTCGGGCTACAACCGCAGGTGGCGGAAGCTGTCGACTAAGTCGAAGTCGGTGCGGAGGGTTTCGGGGCGTTCGGCGCGTTGGTGGACGCGGGAGGGGTGGGAGTTACCGAGACCGGTGGCCATGGTGATGTATTCGACTTTGTCGGGATTGATGCCCATGATGCGGCAGCAGGTGGCGTCGACGGCGACGAGGTCGGGTCCCATGACGAGGACGCCGGCCGGCTTCGGTTTGCCTTGAATGGGTCCGTTGCCTTCCATGCCGACGATGCCGTCGACGATGGCGAAAGTGCGCCGGAAGACGCGGTTGAGTTCGACAATCGAGCGCGGGATGCCAATGTGGTGGAGCTTGTTCTTGGGCCAACCGTAGACGTTGCCCGGGACGAGGCCGAAGAAGTTCTTCATGGAGAGCGTGGCGCCTGCCCAATGATGCGTTTTCATTTTGGCGACCGAGACGATGAGGTCGGCGCGGAGGGCGGTGTTCGGGAAGAAGAACTCTCCTTCATCGGCGAACTGGGGGATGGACGAGACGTCGTCGCGATTGAGGTCCGTGAAGCGCGCGTCGAAGCCGGGGATTTCCGTGCGATAACGGGCAAGGCGGGCGATGTCCCATGTGTCGCGGCGGTGGCCGGGGCCTTCGGCGATGTGGACGGACGCGGCGCCGAGGGATTGGAAGACTTCCAGGGCGGCGGCGAGGACGGCGACGTCGGTGTTGATCGAAGTGGACTTGTCGAACTCGACGAGGTTCGGTTTCAGGAGGACGGATTTGCCTTGCACGTTGAGGCCGCAGGCATGGATGCCGGAGCGGATGCGGGAGACAAGGTCATCGGAGTAAGAGGCGGCTTTGATGACGGCGACGGGGGAGGGCGGGCGGCCGTTGGATGCAGGGCCGCGAAGGTTGTCCCACGAGGCGATGCCGGCGGCGGAGAGAGCTCCACCGGCGATGAGTAGATCACGACGTTGCAGTTTCATCGGGCGCCTCCGAGTAAGTGCCAGTTACCAGCGGGTTCGGCGATGGCGCATAGAGAAGTTACGAGTAAGTCGGCCTCGGGTCCAGGCGTGGCGGCCGGTTGGGGAGGCTCGATGCCGTGGAGGCGGCATGCGATGGCGAGCCAAGCGGAAGCCATCGGCGACTGTGGTTTGGCGGCCAAGGAGCGGGCGTGTTCAAGGGCCTGCGAGAGCCTGGTTTGCGAGGAGCCGGCGAGGCCGACGAGGGCGAGCGCGGTAGTTTCCGGATAGGAGGGCAGGTTGACGTGGAGCGCATTGGGCGCGCCGTAGTTCCAGCCGCCGTCGGCGCAGCGGAGGCTCCAGATCTGTTTTGTGCCGGTGTCGATGCGCGCAGCGATGTCGCTGCGGCCTGGGGCCTTGCGCAGGGCGGTCAGGGCATGTGCCGTCGGCTCAACCCATGAGGACGTTCCGGCGAGCCACGGCCAGCCGGTAAGAGAGATATCGCGGCCGGGGTCAACCAGTCCCAGGCGGGCAGTGACGCGGTTAAACCAGGAACCTTCGACGCCTTCCGATCCCATGAGCCAATCCATGCCCCGCTGGAACGGGGTTCCGGCGGTTTGGCGGGCGGCGGCGAGGACGGTGAGGGCGAGGGAGGTGACCCAGGTGGATTGATTGACGAGTCCATTGGGCGACCAGCCGCCGTCGGCGCGCTGCCAGGAGAGAATCAGGGCGAGTGCCCGTGCGAGGGCCGGGGCTGCGCCGGGCGCATTGTGGAGGGCCAGCCAGGCGTAGGCGGTGGGCTCCAGCCAGGATTGTTTGCCGGGGAAATAGCCCCAGCCGCCGTCGGTATTTTGGGCGCGGAAGAGGAGTTCCCGAGCGAAGGCGGACGAAGGGCTCACACCAACCTGATCGTCCGGAACGAGGCCGAGCTTTAGCCGTCGAGGCCGAGGGGACGGGCGTGGCGGCCGGCGCGGATTTCGGCTTCGAGGACTTCGAGGAGGAAGCGGCGGGTCTGATCGGGGAGCCCTTTGCCGAAGTAGAGGCGGCGGTGGGAGCGGGCGGCAGAGAGGTCGAGTTCGATGCCTTTGGAGCGGGTGAAGCGGCCGCGGAGCTCGACTTCGCGGACGGAGGCAAGCGCGTCCCAGGCGAAGCGTTGGTTGTTGCCGAGGGGGCCGATGTGTTCGCGGACGAGGCCGGCGCCCCCGTCATAGGCGATGGTGATGCGGCCGAGGCGGTTGAAGAGAACGGATGCGATGAGGGGAATGCCGATCAAGGCTGCAAAG
>DASRHX010000803.1:0-9780 GCA_035650295.1 Bryobacteraceae bacterium
TTCCACAATGGCGAGTTGACAATTGTGATGTTCTCCAGCCGCACGTCCACGGAGTTGTTGAGGATGAACATGTACGTCTGCATTCCCGTGCGGTAGTGCCGATTCATTTCGATTCCGGCCTTGCGCGCGATCTCCATTTCCGTGGCGATCTCGGGATCCAGACCTCTCGCGGGAACCCATTCGTATTTCGCCAGTCCGTCGAGCGTTCCCCGTCCGGTCACGGCGATGTTCTTCGCGCCGTCGGAGTAGATCATAGCTCGCCGGTTGTTGAAATCGTCACGATTCTGGCTGAGCAACAGCGTGCCGCCTGCCTCGATATGCAGGTTGACGTTGTCCTTCAGTTCAAGGACACCGGTTGTATATTCGCCCGGAGGAACATAGACCATTCCGCCTCCTGCCTTGAAGCATGCCTCTATGGCATCGCGTATGGCTTTGGTGGCGTTGTCCGCCCGCTTGCCGGTTGCGCCGAACTGGCGCACGTCAAAGACCTGCTGGCCGGGCGAGTTCAGCGCCGCGCCAACCAGGAGAACCGTTGTGGCGACTATTTTTACCATCTCTTACAGTCTGGCCAGACGAATCGCTTCGGTGAGGCTGGCCTCAATGAGGGAGTACATTTCATCGATGTCCGCCTCGTTGGCGATGAGCGGGGGAGCCACGGCAAACCATGAGGGATCGGTGCGAAGAATGATGCCATTCTGCAAGGCCGTCTTCTTCAGAAACGTGCCCAGATTGGGTACAGTAAACTCCACCCCGCGCAGAATTCCCTTGCCTCGGATTTCCCGAACCACGCCGAGTTTCCTGAGGCAGTTCAGTCGTGAAACCAGATACTCGCCCAGGCGCTGAGCTTTCGCGCAAAGATCTTGCTCCAGGATCTCCTCAATCACCGCGATGCCAACTGCGCATGCCAGGGGATTGCCGGCAAAAGTATGCCCGTGAGCGAAATGAGTGTTCGCCGCCGGTCCGGCGAAGGCCTCCGCCATATCCTGCCGCGCGATCATAGCGCCCAGCGGAACCGCGCCCGCGGAAATCCCCTTGCCGGTGCATATGATGTCGGGCGTGACGCCGAAGGTCTGTGCCGCGAACATTTGCCCCGTCTTGGCGAATCCGGTTATGACTTCATCGAAGATCAGAGCGACATTGTGCCGGTCGCATATCTGCCGAAGAATCTGAAAATATTCTTCCGTCGGCGTGATGATGCCGCCCGTGTTGCCGATCGGCTCAACTATGATTCCGGCCACCGTGTCCGGATCTTCATGAATGATGATGTCTTCAAAGCAGTTCGCGGCGAACCGGTTTGCTTCTTCCCATGTAGGGAAGTCGTCGCGATAGTGACTGGGCGGAAATACTTTGGGGAACCCGCTAAGTTGAGGATCGAACTTCGATTTCCGCACCCCGTTGCCGCTGGCGGCCATGCCGCCAAACGTGCCGCCATGATAGCTGTAGTAGCGGCTGACGAACTTGAACTTCGATGGAAAGCCCGACTGCTTGTAATATTGCCGTGTGAACTTCAACGCGGATTCGACAGCTTCGGACCCGCCGCTGAACGGCTTCACAAAGTTCAGAGCGCCTGGGGTGACGCTCCCCACCTTTTCCACGAAATCCAGCAGCACGTCCGTGACTGCGTGCAGGGGCGGCACAAACGTAGCGCGTTCCATTTGGGATCGCATCGCTTCCATGACGCGCGGATGCCGATGCCCAAGAATGGCTACAAATATTCCACCGATTGCGTCAAAGTACCGTTTTCCGTCTGTATCCCAATAATAAAGGCCATCGGCACGGTCGATAATGAGCGGGTTCTCGAGGAAATCGGAGGTCGGCCGATAGTCGACGAACGTGTTGCGTAGAAGCCGCTCCTGGCGATGGGTAAGTCTCACACCTGTACTCTGACCGGGATATCCGCCAAAACATCATATGTTGCTGGATCCGGATAAGTCAACCACATCACTGCTCGACGCTGCTCCTTCGATCACCCATATTACGATAGGATCAGTGGACCCGAATGGCCGTAACGTCAGGACAGCCAAAGCCCAAAAGACGCTTCAGTCGTGGACGATTAAGCGGACAGGTGGTGACGGAGATCGAGCGCATGATTCTCGAGGAGTATCGTGAGCCCGGCTCTTATCTGCCGGTTGAAGCCGAACTCGCCGACCGCTTTCGCGTAAGCCGCATTGTCATTCGTGAAGCCATGAAGATCCTCGAGGATCGTGGTTTAGTAAGAGTGCGCGCCGGCCGCGGCACGCAGACTACGGCTCCCACAGCCGAGAGAGTAAAGCTCTCCCTGCTCCGGCTGTTCAGGGACCAGCCTCTTCCGACTCTCGAAGACATGCAGGCAATGTTGGAGTTGCGTGAGGTGCTGGAGGAGGTGGCAGCCGGAGTGGCTGCTGTGCGAGCCACACCGGAAGACCTGGAGCAAATCGCAGCCGCACTGGAGGACATGGGCGGCGAGGGCACCGTGGAAACCATTGTCGATGCGGATCTCCGCTTTCACCTCGCGATCGCGAAGGCGGCGCACAATCGCTTCTTCGAAATGGTGATCGAGCCGTTTACGCATGTGTTCATTCAGCAGATCAAGCTCACAGACAGCTTTTCGGTAGGTCTCGAGCTCCATCGCGATATCTACGTTCAAATCAAGCGAGGGGATGCGGTCGCAGCACGTCAGGCAGTTCGGCGGCTCATGAGAAGCACAAGCGCGCATATCAAGACAGCGCTGGGAGTAATGGCCTCCGGGAGCCGGCGCGCGACAAACTCATAGCGGGTAAAGATCGATCTCGCGCCTCGTCAATCTCTTTTTACCGCCCCTTTGCCAACCTGAGGCTTGCCTTGCCGCCCATATGAAAGATATGATCTTATAAATACTTCGCACATCGGTGAGGAAATTGCCTATGAAGTCAACACTAGCCTTGCTTCTGTTTCTGGCCATTCCTGTTTATGCCCAGACCAGCGCGGGAACGGTCAGCGGAACCGTTCGAGATCAGTCGGGAGCCTCTGTTCCGAACGCCAAAGTAGCGTTGTTGAATAGTGCAACCAACGTGCTGGTGAATGGAGCAACAACGGAGACGGGATTCTACCGGTTTCCGGGCGTCATTCCCGGCCAATACCGGATCACTGTCGAGTCTGCCGGGATGCAGAAGTTTGAAGGCAGCGTCGCGGTGCAGGTTGGCCAGAGTGTCGTTGTAGACGCAGTGTTGCAGCCGGCGGGCACGACTACAGTGGTCGAAGTCCAGGCAGTCGCCACCATGATGACAACCGATAGTCCCACCATTGGTTCCGTGATGGAGCGCCAGCGCATCGAGCAGTTACCGATCAACGGCCGAAGCCTGTTGACCCTGATGCAACAGCTTCCCGGCATGGAAAATCAGCGCGCTTATGGGGCAAGGCACGCGTCGCTTGAATTCATTCTTGACGGCTCCCAGGAAAGTGAGCGCCGATGGGGCAACAACCCCCAGATCAGCCTAGAATCGCTGCAGGAATTTCGCGTAGACGTCAACGCGGTCTCGGCGAAATATAGCCGTCCTACCAACGTGATCCTCTCTACCAAAAGCGGCACCAATCAGATCCATGGAACCGCTTTCGAAACCGCAAGAAACAGTGCAATTGGCGTGGCACGCAGGCGGCAGGACTTCTTCGAGAAAGCGCCGCCGCTCAACCGGCACGAATACGGTTTTAGCATCGGCGGGCCCGTGTTCCTCCCGCGCCTGTATAACGGGAAAGATCGCACGTTCTGGTTCGCGAATTATGAAGGACGGCAGCAGGCCCAGTCGTCCACTGCTTCCTATCGCGTACCCACGATGGAGATGCGCAACGGCGACTTCAGCAATCTACGAGACGCTCAGGGCCGCCTTATCCCCATCTACGATCCACTGACGACAGATCCGGTGACGCTGCAGCGGCAGCAATTCAGTTATCAGGGCAGGCTGAACGTCATCGATCCGGCGCGTAACAGTCCTGCGGCAAAGTACATGTTCAGCCAGACCCGCGTCCCCACGACCAGTGCCAACCCGCTGGTGGATGTGAACTGGTTCGGCGCCATCCCGACGGGCAGCAAACAATACAGCGTGAATCAACGTGTGGATCATCGCTTCTCCGACAGGGACAGTGTTTTTATTCGCACCTCCGTGGCGGATTCCTACGGCCGGAATCTGTATCAGTCTGCTGCAAATCAACTCATGCTGAATGAGATCTGGGGACGTGAGATCAACACGGAAGGGAGAATGAGCATCGCGACCACGTGGATCCACACGTTCTCTCCCTCGCTGTTTAACGAAGTGGTGCTAAGCGGATCCAAAATCAACTGGGAGGGCGGCAACTTCAACCCGGACGGCACGAACTACATGGATCTTCTCGGCGTGCCGAATCCATTCGGTGTCACCACGGAAGCGGCCCCGCAGTTCACCGGTACCGGCCTTGACGGCTACAACTTTCGTGAGAACCAGTACAAGCAGCATCGGACGAACAACTGGACGCTCGATAACAACGCCACGAAGATCATGGGCAGACACGAGTTCCAGTTCGGCGGCCATTTGCGGCAAGACCGCCTTAATATTCTTCCCGATCAGACGTGGAAGGAGGGAATGCTCAACTTCGACACCCTCGCAACCGCGCAATATAACCCGGCCTCAACGTTTGAGAACCCCATTCCGGTACAGCTCACCGGACACAATCTGGCCAACATGTTTCTCGGCATCGCCAACTACCAGAACAATCAGAACCGGCGCTGGTTTAATCTGCGCGGCGGCGAGCGGGCTCTCTATTTCCAGGACAACTGGCGAGTAACCTCCCGCCTCAACCTCAATCTGGGCTTGCGATGGGAATACTGGCCGGCGTACAGCGAAAAGAATGGCACTTGGACCAGCTTCAACCCCGAAACCAAAGCACTGGTCCTCGGCACGGACATCGAGACGTTTTATAAGACAGGCAACAGTCAGCCCTCACTTGTGAGGCGATTTCAGGAACTGGGCATGAAGATCGAAAGCTTCGAGCAGGCAGGGCTGCCGAGAAACCTGTATTCGACCGACAAGACCGACTTCGCTCCGCGGTTCGGATTTGCGTACAGGGCTGGCGATGGACGGAAGTCCTTCGTGGTGCGCGGCGGCTACAGTCTGGCTTTCTTCCCGATTCCGTTATGGACATTCGTCGATCGCATGTTCGTCAATACGCCGATGTCCGCCGGATACACTTACGCACTGAACAATGCCAACCAGTCACCCGACGGCAGACAGAACTACCTGCTCCGAACGGTGCCGACGACCATCCTGGGCGTGAATTCCACGAATGTCATCGATCTGAATCGGGTTCCCGGCATTAATCCAGGGAGTGCGCAAACCACTTACTTCGCGCGAAACCTCCCGACCTCGCGCCTCCACACCTGGAACTTCACAATCGAGAAGGAAATCATGGCCAATACCGTGGCGCGCGCGCGGTATGTCGGCAATCACGGCAGCAACCTGGAAGTCTATAATCCATACAACAACAATCCTCCCGACTATGTCTGGTATGAGACAGCGCGTCAGCCGCTTCCTACCGGCGTCACTTCCGGTGTGGTGCGCCGGCCCTTCGACAACACGTTCTGGGGCAACATCCAGGAGTACAACAAATCGGGATGGTCGAATTACAACGGTTTTGAGTTCGATATCGAGCGGCGGTTCAGCAACGGAGTCAGCTTCCAAGTTTTCTACGTAGTGGGCAACGCGCTCGCGCTGACGACATCCGGCAACACCGACACGATCCCCATGCAGGCTGTCAATCAATTCCTGTCTGGCGCAGTGCCGTCCGACTACGGCGAGCGCAACCGCTTTCTCAACTACCAGCGCGACCCAAGCATCCCCAAACATCGCGTGCGCTGGAACTGGGTAGCGGAGCTTCCGTTTGGAAAGGGAAAGCTGATCGGCAGGAATGCGGGTGGTCTCGTTGATAAACTGATCAGCGGCTGGCAACTGGCCGGCATCGGAACCTTCCGCACCAATTATTTCGCGCTGGCAACGAACAACTGGAACATAACGGGAGAGCCGATTGAGATATATGGATACAAGTATCCGATCGAGAACTGCACGAGCGGCACGTGCGTTCCAGGGTATCTGTGGTGGAACGGATATATCCCGGCAAACCGGATCAACAGCGTCGACGCCAACGGCCGGCCTAACGGCTACATGGGCGTGCCCACGAACTATAAGCCTGCCGTGACGCCGTTGATACCGGCGGGCACGACAACACTGCCGCCAAATGCTCCGGCGAATACCAATATCACGTCCCATTGGGACACGAACAATGTTTGGGTCCGGCTGAATAACGGCAATGCGCAGCAGGTCGCATATAACAGCAACTTGCATCCCTGGCGCAACCAGCGGATGCCCGGCGTCAACCAATGGGGTCTGGATGCATCGATTTATAAAAACGTTCTGATCGGTGAGCGTTTCAATTTTCGGATCGGTGCGGATTGGTTCAATGCTCTGAACGTCGCGGGCAATCCGAATTCCATCGGCGGCGATGGAATGCTTGTGACGCGCGACTCCGGGCAGGCTGCCAGAACATTGCAGATCAACGCACGAATCAGTTGGTGAGGTTTGTCCATGATTAACCTTTGGAAGTGCTGTTCCGCGGTAACCGCGTTGCTCTCCCTCGCTGTTGCGCCCGTCGCTGCAGATCTAGTGGAGCAGGGACCGCGCAATTCGAAGCCGTCCGGGCTGCTGGCTGGAGTCGCCCGCGTGGACATCTCGCCGCCGGTGGGAATTCCGCACATGAACTGGGGCTCCGCCACTCATATCGAGTCCGAAGGCATCGATCCTTTGGGCATGAAGGCTACGGCGCTGGTGCTCTCCGACGGCAAACAGAAGTTCGCCATGGTGGATCTCGACGCAGGCGGCGTGCAGGGCATGGACAGCGTGATCAAGCGTGCCTCGGCCCGTACCGGCATCCCCATTGAGCACATTCGCATCGGAGCCTCGCACACGCACGCAGGCCCCGCATTGTCGTCCGGGAAAGGACCGGCCGGAACCGACCTGACGAGCTATCAACCAATGATGGAGCGCCACAGGGCGGTGGTCGCCGACAAAATTGTTGGCGCGATTGCAATGGCCGCGGCTAAGCTGCAGCCTGTGCACATGTATGGCGGGCGGGGCCTCGGATCGATTAACATCAACCGCCGGTTCCGCGGCGCCAACGGCCAGCCTCCCGCGGTGGGCCGCAACGAGGATGGTTTCGTGGATCGCGAGCTAGTAGTTTTCCGCATCGACGATGCGCAGGGCAATCCCTATGCGGTTCTCATTAACTACCAGACGCACGGTACCGTGCTTGCTTACGAGAACCGCTATATCTCACCCGACTGGCCCGGGATGACGCGGAAGGCCGTCGAGGACGCCGTACCCGGCGCGACAGCACTCTTCTTTCAGGGCGCGGCGGGGAATCAGGGGCCAATCGAGGGATTCACAGGAGATCTGGAGGTCGCCCACCGCCTTGGAGCGACGCTCGGATATCAGGCGCTGGGCGTTGCATTCGGTATTGAGACGGTGGATCGCAGACCAAAATTCGAAGGATTTGTCGAGTCCACGGCATTCCAGGCAAAGCAGCATTGGCGCGTCAACGGTCCGCGCGATCAAACCCTTCGTTTCGCAACGAAGATCATCGAGGTTCCGAGGCGGGAATATGAGCCGGCCGAAGTCTCTGCCATGGAGAAACTCGTAGCAGATGCGCAGAAACGCGTGGATTCGTTCAAGAAAGGCGACGAATCGCGGGAGGCGTATCAGGCGGGGGCGCGACTGCGCCGCGTTTCCAATCTGTTGAACCGCTGGAAACAGCCCCCGTCGAAGGACCCAGTTCGCGTGCAGCTGCAAGTGCTCCGCATTGGTGAACTGGCAATCGTCTCCATGCCAGGAGAGCCGTTTGCGGAGATCGGTGCCGCGGTCAAAAAGGCATCGCCTTTTGCGTTCACGATGTTCTGCGGCTACTCAACTGGCACAGGCGGAGGTTACATGCCGACTGCCGAAGAATTTCAGCACCGCGGTTACGAAGTGGAAGGCACCCCCTACGGCAAGGGTGCGGCCGAAGCCGTCATCCGCGCGGCGGCCGACCTGCTGAAGAGTGTGCGGTGAGGTTTGCCGTTACTGCTCATTACCAGTGCGTCAGCGACCCGTCCGGCCGGTAGTAGAAAAGCTTCCGCCCGGGCGAGGTCACTTCTCCGATTTGCGTCAGCTTGCTCATTTCCAGAGTTACGCCTAAACCCGGCCGGTCGTTCGGCCAGCATTTGCCTTCGCGGAAATCGAGACCTTCCCTGATGTGGCTCGGCAGGCGCGTGTTGTCTCCGATCTCCACCAGCACGGGACCTGAGAACGGCCCCAGAGTGTGAACCAACGCCGCGGTGGAGATGGATCCCGTGAAATGCGGGCAAATTCCGACCGCATGAGTCTGGCAAAGCGCGGCTATCTTCGTCATCTCAGTTATGCCGCCGACATTGGGGACGGTGGCACGGATATAGTCGATATCCTTGTTTTCCACCAGCGGAAAGAAATCCCAGCGATGACCCCACTCCTCGCCATGCGTGAGAGGCACCGACGTCTGCTTACGCAGCTTCGGGATTTCCGAAAGCGCCTGAGCGTCGGCTACGGGATCTTCGACGAAGTATGGCTCATACTCCTCGATCAATTTGCAGGCGCGAAGTGCATCCGCGAAATCGAAACGCTGATGAAAATCAATAACCCAGTCGCCTTCGGGACCTACGCCCTGGCGAACCTGTTTGCACTGTTGCGCAGTCTTCCGAACCTGCTCCCGAGTCTGATATGTGTCGCCATCGCGCCCAGTACCAGCGGCGATGCGAAACGCGCGGAAGCCTGAGTCGATTGTGGCCTTCGCACGATCGGCCAGAGTCATCCTTTGAGGCGGCGCCGCGCTGCCAGCCGTGCGCAACGGGCCGGTGCCATAGCACTCGAGGTGATTGCGGATCATTCCGCCGAGCAGCTGATGAACCGGAATCCCCAGCGCCTTTCCTTTGATATCCCACAAAGCGAGATCAAGCGCTCCCTGCGCGTGGATCTTCTCGCGTCCTGGCGGATAGAACCAAGCCTTAAACATCTGGTGCCAGATATACTCGGCGCGAAACGGATCCTGGCCGATGAGGCTGCCCGCACACTGCTCCAGAAGGTCCTTTGTGCCACCCTCACCTACTCCGGTGATGCCGATGTCCGTTTCCACTGTTACAACAAGGTTGCTCTGGTTGAATGTGGGATTGAACATCTCAGGCCTATAGATCCGGACTCGTATGATTTTGGCTTTGGGGAGAGCGGATTCCGCAACTTGCGGCAGGCTGAGCGCGACTCCGGCTGCGCCAGGGATCTGTCTCAGAAATTTGCGCCTATTCATGATCGAAAGATCATATCATTGTCAGCGCAGCATCTTTCGAACGGCAATGCTTTGCGGCATAAACTTCAAATACCGCGCGAGAATCTGTCTTCTCGCTTCAGATTGCCCTGAGTCTTGATAGATCTCTGCCATCAGTATGTAGGCATCTCGCATCGAAGGATCCTGATCGATCACTTTTTCCAACTCCGCAATTGCCCCAGTTCTGTGGCCGGCTTCCATGAGGGCGATGGCGAGGTTCAGGCGATGGCTCGCATTGAGAGGTTCCAGTTCCGTGGCGCGAGAGAAGTAACGCACGGCCGCAGCCGGAGCCTTCTTGCGTTGCAGCACGGCGCCGAGAGATGTCAGCACCACCGGATCGGCCGCAAACTTCGACTCAATGCCGGAAAGTATTCGAAAGCCTTCATTCAAATGTCCGGCGGATTGGAGCCGCTC
>DASRHX010000804.1:0-3620 GCA_035650295.1 Bryobacteraceae bacterium
AGGACTCTTTCTTCCGTTGCCATTCTGCATAATCACTATCGCGGACGCGCCTTCCGAGGAAAAGTTGTTTTTAGTTATTGACTGGTTATTCACAAGGGCTGCGAAGCAACCCAAGTCGCCATTGCGTCGAACATCTCGGTCCTGATATCTGAATCTTTGCGACCGCCTCGAGCTGGCACGTGGAAAGAATGGTCGGCGTCTTGAAAGAGTTTCAGCGAGGCGCGAGATGCAAGGCGTTTGCAGAGCGGTTCGAGGAACTGCAGGTGCGCGAACTCGTCTCGCGTTCCTTGCAGGAAGAGCATGGGGATTTGCACTTCGAAAAGGTGTTTGGCGCGCTCGTCGGAAGGCTGGCCGGGCGGATGAAGCGGGAAGCCGAGGAACACCAGACCACGAACGCCAGGTAAGGGCGACCCGGCTTGCGCTTGCGAAGTCATCCGACCACCGAACGATTTGCCGCCGGCGAAGAGCGGCAGGTCTGGCAGCAAGCGTGATGCTTCCAGTACAGCCGCGCGGACAGTGGCGTGAGCGAGTTTCGGGGAATCCGGCCGTTTCGAGCCTTGCTCCATGTATGGAAATTGGTACCGCAGTGTGGCGATACCGCGCTCGGCAAGCCCCTCCGCGACGGCTGCCATAAACGGATGGGTCATTCCCGCCCCTGCCCCATGCGCCAGGACGTAGCACGCTCGCGCTTGCCGTGGCGCCTCTAGCAGACCGGAGACGCGATGCGCATCATCAACGGTTATGCTGAGCGGCTGCGCTCCTTTGTTGATTGAGGCCGGTGTCTTCAATCCGGTAGAGATGGGTTTTGGTTCTTACGAAAAGAGCTTTGCCGGAGACAGCGGGCGAAGCCATGCACCCTGCTGCGAGGGTGTTCGTGGTCAGAACTTCCAGCGTACGGCCGGGCTTCACCACGAGCGTCGTGCCTTCCTGACTGAAAAAATAGAGGCGACCATCTCCATAAATCGGCGATGCCGCGTATTTGCCGCCGACCCGCTCCGTCCAGATGCTTTGTCCGGTGGCGGCCTCGAGGCAGGTAATGAAACTTTCGTCGGACGCGGTGTAGATAAGGCCATCGACGAGAATGGGCGAAGCGTACTTCCCGACGCGGGTCTTGAGCTTCCAGACCACGCCGCTGTCCGTCACGTCGCCCTGGCCATCAGTCTTCACCGCCCAGAGTTCCCTCTTGTTGAAGCCGGTCACAATAAACGCCAGGCCGTTCTCGAATAGCGGGCGAGGAGCGACCGACCAGTCGTTATACTCGACCTTCCAAAATTCGCGGCCGGTGCGCGGATCGTAGCCGTACGCAGCCTTGGCGCCGGCGCTGAGCATCTGGGGTTTTCCGGCGGCAGTTACGATCAGCGGTGTGCTATGACCCTTGCGGAGATCACCGTCCTTCGCCATTTGTCCTGGCACGTGCTCGTCGTTCCAGACCACGGAGCGATCCTTCTTCCAAACGGTCTTGCCACTCTTCTTGTCGAGCGCCACGTGATATTGGAGATTGACGCCGTCCATCGTGAGGATCACCAGGTTCTCGAACAGGACAGGCGACGAGGACGGGCCACGGTAATGACGGCAAGGCAAGTCGTCCCGCTTCCAAAGCACTTTGCCGGTGGTCGAATCCAGGCATGCCGTTCCAAAGCTGCCAAAGTGCACGTACACCCTGCCCTCCTCGATCGCCGCCGAAGGCGTTGCGTAGGAATTCATTGAAGCCCCATTGCCCAGCGACTCCGGATTGTCGCTGTGGAAAATCTTTTCGTTGAAGCGAATCTTGCCGGTTGCCGCATCGACGGAGATAGCGAAAAAGTCATGGCCATCGACGGTAGCAGTCGTTAACCAAATAATGTCGCCCATTACCACTGGTGTCGAAATACCCTTGTGCGGAAGCTCAGTCTTCCACTTCACGTTGTTCGTCTCGCTCCAATGCAGCGGCAGGCCAACCGTTTTCCCCGGCGGTGTCGCGTGGCCATCGCCATGCGGTCCGCGGAAGTCCGGCCAGTTCGCCAGAGCCGTCGAACAGCCAAGCATCAGCGCCCAAACCAGGAAGCGGTTCTTATCTGGATTCATGGATCCAGAGTGATACGACCATCACAGCAAGTCAATCGCGCTACTCTTCGCCGTCGTAGTATTCGAGCGCATCGGAGCGGACCAGCCTGCGTTCGGGCGAGCGCACAAGCCATTTCTGGCTGTCTGGATAGTGGCACGACTCGCCGATGGGATTGTCCGCGATGACGTATACGACAAGATCTTGCGAACCGTTGTTGGTGAGCTGATGCGGTTGGCCGGGCGGGAAAATGAACGCGTCGCCAGGCACAACTTCTGTTGTGCCGTCCTTGTGTCGGACAATTCCCTCGCCTGAGATGACGTGATAAAACTCCCATTGCGCGCTGTGCGAATGGAATGGATACGCGCTTTTGCCGGGCGCTATCCGGATGATTTCCACGTCGAACGGATGGCGCTCCATCAGATCCGTCGAGAGCGGTTTGCGGCCCAGCGCTTCGGAGACTTGCTTGCCGGCGCCCGCGAATTTCCCCTTCGGCGAAGACCATGTGACCTCGGGCAGTTTATTGGTGTTAACCTTCCGCATGCTCATTCTGCGATATTAGGACCACGCGCCTCGCTGTCAATCAGCGCCGGCCGTCGTACCACGGGAAACAATCTTTAGAGCTTCTGAGGGTACGGCCGAGGGAGAGTGCGTTATGGACCAAAAAGCGCAGCATCTCCCCGCGGGAGTAAAGTTTCACTTTGCGGTTGGAAGTCATGAGAGGATGACGGTGGAGAATCACGATCTTCTTTTGGCGCTTGCGGGCAAGGCGCTTGAGTTTGCGCGAGAGATCGATTTCTTCCTTCGCGTAAAGTTCGAGGTTGAATCCACCGACTGCTTCGAACGCCTCGCGCTCGCAGAAAATGAACGAACCAGCCATCAGCCGTCCCAGTCGGCTAAGGCCATTCCAGGCTCGCACAAGCAGGCGCCAGCCGGAGGTAAAACCCTCGAGCTGCACCGTGCAGCCGCCGGCCAGATAACTCCCGGAGGAAATCGCGGCAGCCACATCGCGAAAAAGTTCCGGCGACGGATGCGAATCGGCATCTATGAAGATAAGCCAGCCGCCCGTGGCAGCAGCCGCGCCGGTGTTCCGCGCACGGCCGATTTGGTTCACAGGCTCGAAAACCACGCGCGCCCCTTCCTCGCGCGCGAGGACCGCCGTCGCATCCGTCGAGTTGTTGTCGCAAACGATGACTTCAGTTTCCCAACCAAGCTCCTGCAAAGAACTGCAAGCGTGCTTTATGCGCCGAAGCGTTTCCTGAATGAGCTTTTGCTCATTGAAGGCAGGCACAACGACGGAGACTTTCATTCTTACTGAAGGTAATTGATCGTATTATGAATCGTGTGCGCGACGGAAGCGCCGTCCTGAGCCTTAAGCCGCATCTGAATTTTCATCTGCATCACGGGTTGAATCTCGGGAATTTCCAGAAACACGCTCCGCCCATCTGACTCAAGCTTTGCGCTCTTCAACTCGACTGTGTCGCGCCCCTGCCGATTCGGATCCTTCACCGAGAATTCCGGCGACCCGTATTTTTCGGACCACAAGTAATTCCATTGGTCCAAAGCGTAATTCTCGATA
>DASRHX010000805.1:0-11659 GCA_035650295.1 Bryobacteraceae bacterium
GTGTTCGTACCGACAGCTGACTAAAGCTGTTCATCGATACATACTGCGCTAAAAAGTGCTCCAGTATGGCAGAAAATAAGTAAGCGCCACCCCCCACGAAGCGATCCTCGTCGAGTTCGAGATCGACATGCATGCCGCGCACGTAGGCGATGCCATGCTCGGTGACGACGCGGGCGAACTGGCGGCGGCTGGAAACGCCAACCAGACCTTCCACCTGCTGGTCCAGATGGGGGCGGGCGGAAAACTGATAGAGCCGGAGCATTTCCTGCAGCGCGTCCTTGCCGTCTTCGACCAGCGACAGGTAGTTCAACGACAGATGCGAAATGAGACGCCAAAGTGCGTCGCGTGAAGTCGCCGGACGGATCGCTTGGGTCGGCTTATGCAGGGCGCGGATACGGTCGAGCGATGCCGCGGCGTCGAGATTGAAATCGGCGCCGTCATTGGAAAGAACCAGGCGCGAAGGGATGTCGCCGTTGGTGCACGTACAATGCAGCGTTAACGTGTCCATCGGCAGGCGCAGCGGACGTCCGGTGAGGTCGACCAGCGTGAGCCAGACCTCGGTTGCCCCGTCGGGGTCGGCTGGAATAACGCGGCGCGTACCCTGCCAGAATGTTGCGTTCTCTTTGGTAAAAGTCCCGTGGCGGAAGCTGAAGAAGGGAGCGAATTCCACCGTTTCCCCGGTCTTTTCGCGCGTGCAGTTTACTTTATCGATTGAAAAGAGCTCGGTCTTCGTGTCGGTGCGGATATCGGGGATGACGCGATATTCGAAATTGGCCTCGGTGAGCAGAATAGGCTCGGCGACCTTCTGGAACAGGTTAACCGCGGGAGTACAGCCAAGGCGGAAGGTCTGTGCGCTAACGGCAGCTTCGAGCGATTCCTGCCGCGTTGAGCGTTCGAACTCCTCGAACAGAAAGAGAATTTCGGCGGAATCGGTGAAGCCCGCCCCGGCGAAGGCGTCCAGGCCGGAAAGCTCGAAGAAGAGAAACTTTTCGGGGAACGAAAAGTACTCCTGCAGCAGCCGGTAGGCTTCGAGCGAACGCGCCGGATAAGGAAGCAGGGCCTCATCCGGGCCAAATCCCAGCGCGCGCAATGAGTTGGCGGGCAGCGGAATCGGACGGCCGCGGAATTTGGGGCGCGGATCGCGGAGCAGAATGTCCTGGCAGTTGTTCGCGAGCAGTTCGTAGAGCGTGTAGGCGATAGCGCTGTCGGCGGCGAGGTAGAAGCGTAATCGCTTCGGACCCAGTTCGGAAAAAGTAGTTCCCGGAAAACAGCGCAGCAGCAGGCGCAGCGCCGCGACGCGATTGGGAGCCTTGATCGGTGGATCGACACGGTCGGGCGTGGACCACTGCGCTTCGGCCACTTCGATGGGCCACAACTGCGTGTCGTAGCAAGTCGTGAAGCGGCAGGACACGCCGCCGGCGGGTTTGGTATGCAGCACCGTACCGCGTGGCATATCCAGCGCGGTCGTGAGTTTGCCGCGCGCCGGATCGAGTTGGAATTGAGCGATTGTCGACGAAGGCAGCGGCCGCGTGAAATGCGGATAGACGACATTCAACAGCGCCTGCGTGATCTCGGGAAACTCATCGTCGAGCTTGAGATGGACGCGCGCTGCCAATAGCGCGAACGACTCGACCATCCGCTCAACGTGCGGGTCCTCGCAACGGTTGGCTTCCAGTTGCAGGCGCGAGGCGATCTTCGGATAACGTTTGGCAAAGTCACCACCCATCTGGCGCAAGTAGGTGAGTTCGCGCTCGTAGTAGCCGAGCAACTCGTCACGCACGATCGTTGCCCTCCACCGAATACTCGCCGCTGGTGAGCTCTAGCTTCGTATCGAAGGTGATGCGCTCAGGGGCAGGTTCGATCATGAGCAGGGCTTCGATTTGAAAACGCAGAACACGTGCACGCCCTACGGCGGGCTGCAGGGAGACCACGACGTTTGTCAGCCGAGGTTCGTAGTCGGCTATGGCGCGCTCGATCATCGACACCAGCACCTTCTGGTCCTTGGAGTTGGAAACGGCAAGGCCGGAAATGTCGGGCAACCCATAATAGAAAACCGAATGATTTAACTCCTGTGTGCCTTCGGGCATCTCCACCGGCGGGCGTCGGGAATTCAGCAGGAACTCCAGGTCTCTGCGGAGGGAGGTTTTTAGCTCGCGTAGCGACTGTGCCTGCGAGGATATGGCTTCGGCCCGCACTTTGGGCTCACGGTCGATCAGGCGGTCGAGTAGGGACGCCTGGCCGATACCGTAGGTATTATCGCGGATGGGCGAGGGATCTTTGCGCGCCATTGTTTACTTCTTCCGCAGAGTCATTCCGCGCACGGGGTCGAGCCTGCAGATGCGCGAATACAAAGCCACCTTGCGATCCGCGTCTCCGCCCAGCTTGTCGAGGCAGCGGTAGAGAAGGGCCAGCGGCTGCGTGATGGTGTCGGAGGACTCCCAGCCATCGAGCGAGCGCTGTTCGATCTCGCCCGCAAGGTCTTCGAGGATGGGATAGGCGACGGGTTCGTGGCCGGTGGACATGCAGATTTCCGCGAGCTGTACTTTACGCAGAAACCGGCCACGGCCGGAAGTTTCCTGAGAGGCCTCGCGAGACATGATGCGGATGGCCTCCTCCACACGGCCAGCGCGAGCGGCCGCGAGCGCCAGTTGATGAGCGTCAGGCGCCTGCTCTGGCGGAGGGGGAGGCAGCGTGCGCGCGCCATCGCCGGGGATGTGTTCGTCCTTGAGCCACTTTCGCGTGTCGCGGTTGGCGCACGGGGTATCGTCGGCAAGCGTGCTTTCGGGAAGTTCGGTGTAGTCCGAGAGTAACAGCGCGAGTTCCTGGCGCAGCGAGCGCGCGGCCTTGATGTGGCCGAGTTGTTCGAGGGCTTGGATGGCAAGGCGCTGCGGATCGAGCCATGCTCGTCCGCACGGCTCGCCAATGGCCCGCTCGCAAGCTTCGAGCAATTCCTCGGGAGTTCCTTCAAGCGACAGGCGCTTCAGTTCGACGCGCTGCGCGGTGACAGGCGGTGAAAGAGTGAGCGGATCGGGCTCGGCCCCATCGTTGCGAAGCTCGGCCCAGCGCAGGGCGCGCAGCACCAGATAGGACACTGTGCTCGCCGGATTATCGGTACGAAGAAAATGCGAAGCGGCGGCGATTTGCTGGATGGCGTCCTCGGCATTTCGAATCTTGCCTGGTTTGTAGGAAGCGGCCGTCGTAGCGGGCATCATCATCCCGTCGTCTTCGTCCTCCTCCTCTTCATCCTCTTGTTCTTCCTCGTCGCCACCAACGGGCAGCATCATGCCCGAATCCTCTTCTTCCTTCTCCTCGCCGCCCACGGGAAGCATCTCGCCGGAATCCTCGTCAACGACCGCGGCGGGAGCCATCATTCCCGAATCTTCTTCCTCGTCGTCTCCGCCGCCAGCAGGGGCTATCTCGCCGTCATCGTCGCCGCCGACGGGCAGCATTTCGCCATCGTCGTCATATTCGGCGGGCGCGGGTGGCGGTGTGGGCGCTGAAGGTGCCGAAGGCGTAACCGTGGGCTTTGCGCCTCGCTGCGGGCGGGCAGGCGCGGCGGGACCGGACTCAGTGCGTTTCACAAAGAAGACGTGAGCGGTACGGTGGATCTCTTCGAGTGTCTGACGCAACGGTATGAAGTTCGGGGCATACTCGCCAAACTTTCCGTTGCAGTAGTCGTTGAACGTGGCGAGAAACTCGATTGTGCTTTCGAGTTCGGCCTTCAGGCCGGTCAGAAACTCCGGGGAGGTCTCTTTGAGTGCTCCCTCAAACTCTTCAGGTGTGACCTTGCCCTCGTCGATCGCTTCCTGGCGGGCTGTCGATTTGTCGGACGTACTCTTGGCTTCGGCCTCAGTGGGAACCTTGCGGCTCTGTTCGTAGTGCGCGACGGTAAAGCCGGCCTCCGTTATGGGAGTATCCATCAGCAGCAGGTTGAACTGCGTGCCTACGAGGTTCAAGTGGGCGGCGCGAAACTCTTCGTCACCAGGCTCTTCGATTAAGGGATAGAGCGTGTCCCAATAGCCGTCGAGCAGGCCATGCAACAGCTTCAAACCGTCGAGCAGCCCGTGAAACCCGTCTGTGGCAGTGATCGCCTCGGTGAGCCAGGAGGCAATTTGCAAATCCTTGCTGTGTTTGGTGAGGGCTTCCTTGGAGAGCTTGATGACCTTGTCGTAGTCGGCCGTTTTAACCTCGCGCTTCCATACGCCCAGGTCGAGATTCTCTTCGCGCCTGCGCGCTTCCTTGATGTCTTCGGTGAGCTTGTGATAGCGCAGGTCCGCCCCGGACGGATTGTCGCCGGGGATGGGTTTCAATAGGACGTCGAGATCAATCGACGGCATGACCGGCTAATTCGCCACCGCGGACTGTCCGGTAGTAAGCGATCGGACTTCCAGCAGCGGCATCTCCTCTCCGTCGGCCAGCCAGAGCTTTTGTCCGTGGGGGATGACATCGCCCGATTCGGCCTCGGCCCAAACGGTCAGCCGGCCCAGGCGAACGAGATCGTCGGCATGAGCGGCGGATTGCGGAGTGAGCACGGGCAGCAGAACATCACCCAAGTCAGCCTGCTCGGTCGAACGCGTGCGCAGGTTGGCGGGCAGCCAGAGGAGATCGCGCAGGCGGCGCGGCTGTTCTATCTTGATCTCCTGAATATTGGCGAAAGGAATCCACATATAGTCGGCGCCGGCAATGACCTCCAGCCGGGGACCGAGCCGCGGGTCGGCGTCTTCAAGAGAAGCGACGACCTTCCCATTCAGAACGCTAGGAATATCAGCCTGCGCCGGCACGTCGGGCATCTGCCCGGAAGCAAACATTTCCTGGCGCGTGCGTTCAGCGGCGAGGGCGCCTCGGTACAACAACGCACCCATGCGCTTGGCCTGGTTGTCACCGGCAAGAATGTCGAGTTGTTTGTCAGCGCGGTCCCACAAGCCGGCAAAGCACAACAGTTCAAAGAAAAACGAGCGGCGCTGGGTGTCGGTGGGATGCTCTCGCAACTCCGAACCCAGCGCCTCGATGGCTTCGTTCAGCTTGCCCGCGGCGAAAAAGTCGCGTGCAGTCATCAACTGGCTACCGTTTCTGGTCCCTTCATCAGGAACCGAAGGTTGTATTGCGTTCGATGTCCCATCCGTAGGTGTTGTTGCCACCCTTGATGGTCTTGCCGTCTTCCACTTCGCGGTCGGTGACAAAGAACCGTTTAAAGGCGATGGTGAAGTGCTCGCCGGGCAATCCCCCGACACCGGCCGAATGCAGGCCGTAGGACTCCACGTAGCAGACCTCGGCTTGGACGGTCTTGTATTCGACCAGTCCACCCTTGGCGCCAGTCATGAAGCAGTGAATCACGACCTTGTCCAACGTGTCGCCGCTAGTGCAGTGCTTGAAGAGCTTGGTCGAGATCTTGTCAAGCGACTTCTCCATGGAGATCGGGCTGATCGTAACGCCAGCGCCGCCGAGACCGCTGCCATGGCCCATCGTGGCCGAACCGTGATAGTCCATATGGAAGCTGTGAATCTGCGTGCATTTGTCCAGTGCGGGGAATTTGGCCGAGGTGAACTCGCCTTCCAGTTTCGCGCCGGAATCCCAAAATTCAACGATAAAGGTATTTCCTTCTGACATGACGTTTTATCCTCCGTGATCCTCTCAATGTCCCTATGCGTCGTCGGACTCGCGAGAGCCGACGTTGTACTTGGCGGCGATGCGCGGGCCTTGCGATCCGTCCGTCTTCAGCTGGAAGTACTCCAACGTGATGTCGTCGTAAGCAAAGCTGACCGGCTCGGGTGCGTTCGACGAGGATGTATCCGGCGTCACGCCCGCCACCTTGGCATTTTTGAGCGAAATTCGAACAAACACGGGTCCTTCTTCGCCCTTCTGGCCCGTGCGACGGCCTTCGAACAGGATCTCGTCATAGTGCTCGCCGTTCATAAGGCATTTCGAGATCTTCGGACTCGCCTTATCGCGAACTTTGGTTATCGAAAACAGGCTGAAGTTGGGAGTACCCGCCGAACCGCCCGTGCTCTTGGTTACATCGACGGGATTGGAAATCTGCAACCCCCAACTCAGAACCTCGCTCCATCCTTCGTAGCCGACCTTCTTGCAACTGCCTTCTACGTCGGGGCCTTTGAGTTTCATGTAGAAATAGGAACCGCTGCTCATTGCTTTCTAACTGCCTCCTCTAACCCATACTGCTCAGATCACGGACGGAATGCGTCATGCCAGAAAAGAAAATTATCGAGTCGCTTTCGGCAACTCCGCGACGAGTCGCAGAGACACGCTGAGCTCATCGAGTTGGAAGTGAGGCCGCATGAAGGCAACGGCTTTGAAGACACCGGGCTTGCCGGGAACTTCGACCACGTCCACACGCGCTTCGCGCAACGGGAACTTGGCCTTGATGCCCTGGGAGGCAAAGTCGTCTTCGGTGACATACTTCTGGATCCAGTTGTTGAGGAACACCTCGCACTGTTTCTTATTGGTGAAGCTGCCGACCTTGTCGCGCATCATCGCCTTTAGGTAGTGGGCGAAGCGCGATGTCGCCATGATGTAGGGCAACTGGGCTGAGAGGCGGGCATTAGCGTTGGCCGCGTCGGTGTCGTAGAGACGCGATTTCTGCGCCGACTGCACGCTGAAGAAGGCGGCATAGTCGGTGCCCTTACAGTGCACCAGCGGGGCAAAGCCGAGATCGGCCAGCTCCTTTTCACGGCGATCGGTAATGATCGTCTCGGTGGGGCATTTCAAGGATACGTCGCCCTGCTCGGTAGTGAAGGTATGAACGGGGAGACCTTCGACAAGACCGCCACCTTCCACGCCGCGAATGGCCGCGCACCAGCCGTGACGGGCAAAAGCCGTCGTCATGCGGGCGGCAAGTGCATAGGCTGCGTTTCCCCACAGATACTTCTCATGGTCGACGCCGGTGATGTTCTCTTCGTAGTTGAATTCGTCAATGCGCTTGGTGGCTTTGCCATAGGGAACGCGCATCAGGACTCGAGGCATGGTGAGGGCCACGTAGCGCGCGTCGTCGGAAAGGCGGAAGCCCTTCCAGCGGGCGTACTCGGTCGTATCGAACACCTTGGCCAGATCGCGGGGCGCGTCCAGTTGTGTAAAGCTTTCCAGGTTCATCATTTCGGGAGCGGTCGCCGTGACGAAGGGAGCGTGCGCAGCGGCGGCCACCTGGCTCATCCGTTCGAGCAACTCGATGTCTTCGGGACCCTTGCCGAAGTAGTAGTCGCCGAGCATGGCGCCGAAGGGTTCGCCGCCAAAGACGCCGAATTCCTCTTCGTACACCTTCTTGAACATGTTGCTCTGATCGAACTCGGGCACGCGCTGCAGGTCGCGTAGCAGCTCGCGCTTGTTGATGTTGAAGAGTTTGATCTTCAACATCACGCCGGTTTCGGACTGCTCGATCAGGTGGCGGATGCCGCGCCACGTCGCTTCCAACTGCTGGAACTTGGGGTGGTGCAGAATTTCGTTGAGTTGCAGCGAGAGCAGGTGATCGATCTGCGCGATGCGCGCCTCGATCATGGACTCGATGTCCTTGGACACGGTCATATTGCCCTGCAACACCTGATCGACGAACTGCGTGACCAAGTCGCGGCCGCGTGATTTGGCGGCTTCGTCCTTGCCCAGGCGTCCGTTTTCGACAATAGAGTCCAGCAGGCTTGGCGCCGCTTCCGTGGTAACGGTCTTGGCCGCCGCTGCTGACGTTGCGGCTTCCTTCTTAGCCATTGGCTGCCTCCTTCTGCTTCTTGATCTTCTCCAACTCGACCTTCAGCTGGTCCATCTTGGCATCGTCGCCCAATACGTCGGAGAGCAGCATCTCCAACTTTTCGTTGCCTTGCAGACTGCCGACCAAATCGCTCAACTTGGTGCGCAGCTCGATGAGTTCGCGCAACGGCTTTACGCCCATGGCGACTTTGGCCGGCTCGAAATCGTCCATCGATTTGAAATTCAGGTCGACGCCTATCTTACCGGCGTTCGGATCTTCGCTCAGTTTGTTTTCCACGGTAAATGCCACGCGCGGCTTCATGCTCTCCAGCACGGAGTCGAAGTTGTCGGGAGTGATCTCGACAAAACGCCGCTCTTTGACGCGGGGAAGGGGTTCTTCGGGCATGCCGCTCAAGTCGGCAAGCACGCCCATTACAAATGGGATTTCTTTTAATTCAATCGCTCCGCCAATCTCGACATCATAGGTGACGTGTACGCGGGGCGGTCGCACGCGTTCCAGTTTCGCGTGGACACTTTCTCTAGCCATAGCAGTAGCCTCCGGTTGGAAATCTGACGAAACCTAGTATGTCCGCGCAGCCCCCCACCGTCAAGCGATTTTTCCCTTGCAAGCCATAATAAAAAAAGACTTTTTTTGTATGGTCCGGAGTGACACAATCGAGCGAGTAATTGCGCTGTTTGGAGGAATAGACCATGGTGGAAGACATCGGACGGGCGAGCGTAAACCTAAGCATGGACCCCGCATCTGCGGTGAGTCTGGCGGAGCGCCCGGAGTCGGAAACCCCGTTCCGAATTTTATTGTTGGCCGACTTTTCAGGCAGGCGGAATCGCGGGCAGGAACGGGCCAGTTTGAGCGGCGTGCGAACGCTGGAAGTCATGGCCGAAGAGATCGACGAACTGCCGGGACGCCTGGGCTCCGCGCTCGACTTCGGAGCGCTCAAACTTAAGCTGTCCAATCTGGATGACTTGCATCCCGATTCATTGCAACGAAATGTACCGCAGGATTTTGTCGCTCCGACAGAAGCGGTCGCTCCAGCGCCAAAGGCGGCGATCGCCGAAGACGAGCGCCCTCCTTTGCCTGAAAGCGGCGACCTGCTGGGCGCTATTCTCGGCGGCGGCGAACTTCCTCCGCCCCCGCCACAAAAAAAGGACGCGCTGCGGGCGACCATCGACGAAATGGTGGCACCACACCTTGTAAAGGAACCCGATTCGCGCGAAAAAGCGGCCTCCGCGGCTCGCGCTCGAGCGGTGGCGACCGGCGTGAAAGGTGTGCTCGAACACCCGGATTTTCGCGAACTGGAGGCCAATTTCCTTTCCGTATTCCGGATGATGCGGCGCCTGGCTACGGGAGTAGAGCTTCAGGTTCACTTGCTGGACGCGACAAAAGCGGAAGTGGCGAGAGATCTTGCTTCGGGCGGACGCGAAATGCTGCGAATACTGCGCGAGGAAACGACCAGTACGCCAGGCGCGGCGCCTTGGGCCGTGGTGGCGGCGATGTGGAGGCTTGATCCTAGCGAAAACGATCTCGACCTCCTCTATGGCTTGGGCCAGGCTACGCAATCGGCCACGGCTCCGCTGCTTGCCGACGGCCCGGTGCTACTGGCCGGATGTGACGATTTGAGCGCGGCCGACCCACGCGAATGGAAGGGCGAGCTGCCGCGCGACGTGATCGAAGCCTGGGCAGCGCTGCGCGGAAGTAAGGTGGCGCCGTGGATTTGCCTGACCGCACCGAGGGTATTGATGCGTCCGCCCTATGGGACGGGCGGATTGTCGAGCGATGTCGACGGCCTGCGCGAAGCTGGGGACCGATTCGACCCAGCCGACTATGTGTGGGGCAGCAGCGCCGCCTTCTGTGCCGGACTGCTCGGCGAGGCCTTCGAACGTGAAGGTTGGGACATGCGCCCGGAAAGCATGCTCGGCGCAGACGGAATGCCTGTGTTTGTGCAGGGACGCGGGGCCGACGCCGTGGCGGCACCGTCGACCGAGGCCTGGATTAGCGAGCGCGCGGCGGAACACATGCTGGATCACGGCCTGACGCCGCTGGTCACCGTGCGCAATCGTGACGTCGTGCGACTGGTGCGCTGGCAGTCTATTGCGCAGCCTCCACAGCGCCTCCGCGGGCGCTGGGAGTAAACTGTGAGAGCACATGCGCATCCTGCAGCCGGTGATCTGGTCGAAGGGTACGTTCCTGACACCGCAGCACATGCAGGTCCAGGACCGCTACATCGAGAGCCTGCTCGGGTTTCGCGCCGAGGCGCTGCACTTCCGCCCGTGGGGCTTCCGCAAACTGGTTTTTGACCAGGAGGCGCTGGCGTCGGGAAATCTCGTGGTCCACACGGCGTCAGGCCTGTTCGCCGACGGCTTGCCCTTCGACATTCCAGCTGCCGATCCGGCCCCAGGAGCCAAGGCACTGGGCGAATATTTCTCCGCCGATCAGGACACACTCGATGTGTTCCTGGCTATTCCCAACTACCGCACCAGCGGGGTGAATCTCTCGTCTCCGGAGCGGGGTCTGGACACCCGTTATCTTTCCGAAGTGGCCGTGGTGCGCGATGAGAACACGGGCGCCAATGAGCGGCCGGTGCAACTCGCACGTAAGAATTTCCGGCTGCTGGTGGAAGGTGAGCCGCAGCGCGGAACGCTTGCGATGAAGGTGGCACGCGTCAAGCGCACGGCGGCCGACAATTTCGAGTTGACGCAGGACTTCGTGCCGCCATTGCTCGACATAGGCGCGAGCGATTATCTGACTGGAATTGCCCGCCATTTCGTCGAGGTACTTTCGGCCAAAAGCGGAATGCTCAGCGGCATGCGCCGCCAGAAGAATCAGAGCCTGGCCGAGTTCACCACCGCCGATATCGCCAACTTCTGGCTGCTGTACACCATCAATCAGCACTTCCCGACGGTGCGGCACATCTTCGGCACAAAAGGCGGTCATCCCGAAGAGTTGTTCGCCGTGATGACGTCACTCGCGGCCACGCTGACCACCTTTTCGCTTGAGATCCAGCCGCGCGATCTGCCCTCGTACGATCACGAGGATTTGGGCACTTGCTTCCGCAAACTTGACGAGGTGCTGCGGCATTTGCTCGAAACAGTCGTGCCGAGCAACTTCGTCTCGCTTTCATTGAAGCTGATTAGACCCTCGATATACGCCGCATCCATTTTTGAAGACCGCTTTCTCGAAGGCACGAAGATGTACCTGGCGATCAAGGCGAGCCTCAATGAAGGCGAACTGATCCAGAAGGTTCCGCACCTGGTAAAGGTCTGTTCGGCAACTCACGTCGAACACTTGGTGCGGCAAGCCTTGCCCGGAGTACCGCTGACGCACATGCCGTCGCCGCCGACATCGATTCCCGTCAAGCTGCATCACCAATACTTCAGCCTTAGCCAGGCGGGATTGGCGTGGGAGGCCATCGGCCGCGCGCGGAACTTCGCCGCTTACATCCCCGGCGATTTCCCCGATCCCGAAGCCGAGCTGATCATCGTGCTGCCAGTTACCAGTTAGCCGGATGCCGTCACAATTCGCGCCAACCGCCCTGCCACGCGCAGCCCGTCAGCGCGGCCATCGAAGTAACGGGCGTTCAACAGCGGGCAATCGATATCTTCGACGTCGCGAAAGCCGATGGCGAGAAGATGTGCCCGCATTCCTTCGGGCGTAAAGCCCGACTTCATGGGCTCGCCCAAATACGCCACGTAGCGCGAGATGAAGAAATGGGCCAAGCTGCCGCGGAAGCTCAAATCCGATCTCGGAATCATGTAGTCGAATGTGATTCGATTGCCGGGATGCAGTGCGTGAATCGCAGCCAGGGTCTGCAAAACGGCAGCCTCATCGAGATAAGGCGTCACGCCGAGCCAAGAGAAGAACGTGGGTTTCGAAGCATCGAAACCGGCCCGCAGAAGTTCTTCCTCAAGTGGCTGCTTGGCAAAATCCACAGGCACGTAGGTCACCGTGGTA
>DASRHX010000806.1:0-4332 GCA_035650295.1 Bryobacteraceae bacterium
CAATGCACAGAAAAGGCAAACCTGAATGAGTTCCAAGCGATACACGGTGGTCATTGAGCAAACGGCGACGACGTCGGTGGATTAGGTGGAAGTCGCGGCACAGGGGACCGAGCCGGAGTTTTTCTATCGGCGACGAGGGCAGAGAGTGGAATCGTGGGATGATCGGGGCATGACCGAGCGGGAGATGATCGCGCGTTGGGTTCGGCAATGGGCTGAAGCTGCGCCGGCGCTGGAAGCGATCCGGCGGGAGGAGATTCGGACAGCGGACAACTTGAAGGTCCTGGCGGCGTTGGAGCCGGCGTTCAATCACGCGTTGCGGTCGCTGCCGATGCGGGAGTCTTCAGGGATGGTGGAGATGCAGCGAGTGTTTAGAAAGTTGAGGGGATGAACGGACTATTCGCTACGGCTGCTCAATTGCAGGGCGTTTGCGACGAGCAAGGGTGGAGAAGTTGCTTTATAGGTGGGGTCGCCATACAGTGATGGCGAGAGCCGAGGGTCACGCGGTATGTCGACTTGAGCTTGCTGGCCGGGTTTGGCTCACTATCACGCGCGAATCGAAGGCGCACGAGAGTTTGCTATGCAGCATCGCGTCGTGTTGCTGGGATCGGCCACTGGCGTAGGTATTGACATCTCGATCTGCGGGACGCCGAAGGGGTGGTCGCTCGCAATAGGCAGCAACTTGACTGGGCCTATATGGAGGCGCAATTGCGTCCGCTTGCTGAGGCGAAAGACGATCCGGGGATCTTGAAAGAATTAGCGCGGCTGCGAAGCACATAGGCGGCGAGCTCACCACCTCGGGTAGCTATTCCACTCCTTGATTAGTTTCACGTCGAACTTGGGTTTGCGGTCGTAGGTCATGAGGCCGTTAATCTCCTGCTCCACGTCGGTGAGTTGCGTGTAGCAGTAACCGGCGTTGAAGGGGAGTTTGGAGGCGGCGTGGAAGAGACCGGCGATGCGAGTTTTGGCGGTGGCTTCGTTTCGTTCGACACCGGAGTAACCCCACGCCTCGGCAGAGGCTTCCATGCCCTGGGGCAGGTAGGCCACACCTCCGAACTCGCTCATCCAATAGGGTGTGCCGTTGTAGGCGTAACCGGGGATGAGGGCCGTGCGGCCGTTGTCGGGAATGAGAGAGCCTTTGGCACGGGAAAGTTTGGCGTACTTGGAGGCCATGATCTCGCCCGTACGAGCGTAGTCATGGAGCGACATGAGGTCGGTGTGGCCGGTATGTTCCCAGCCGTCGTTGTCGATGACTGGGCGCGTCGAATCGAGCGATTTTGTAAGTGCGTAGAGCGACACTAAGTGCTGCTGCTGGCGAGGATCCTGTAAGTTGGGCACGCCCCAACTTTCGTTGATGGGAATCCACATCACAATGGAAGGGTGATTGTAGTCGCGCTCGATGGCTTCGATCCATTCGCGTGTGAATCGGGAGGCATAGACCTCGTCGTACTTGACGGCGTTGGCCATCTCGCCGCTGACGAGCAGGCCCATCTTGTCGGCCCAATAGAGGAAGCGCGGGTCTTCGATTTTCTGGTGCTTGCGCGCGCCATTGAAGCCCATCTCCTTCATCATGCGGATGTCATATTGAATCGCTTCGTCGGTGGGCGGCGTGAGGATGCTGTCCGGCCAATATCCCTGGTCGAGCACGGTGCGCAGGAAGAGTGGGCGGCGGTTGAGCAGCAGCGTGTCGCTGCCGATAGCGATCGAGCGGAAGCCGAAGTAGGATTTCACGCGATCGAGCACCTGTGTGCCACGGCGAAGTTCGAAGGTGACGTCGTAGAGGTTGGGTGTATCGGGTGACCAGAGGCGCGGCGTGGGATCGGTGAAGGAAAGTCCGTGGACTGGCGCAGCCGTAGTGGTGGCTGACAGTGTCGACGGGCCGACGATGGCTTTGATTTCGAGGCCGGCTTCGTTGCGCGCAAGGCGGGCGTCGAACTTGGCGGTGCCATCCATGCCGGCGGTGATGCGGACGCTCGCCAGATGGTTGTCGCCGATAGCTTCGAGCCATACCGGCTGCCAAATGCCCGAAGTGCGGGTGTAGAAAATGCCACGCGACTTGGGCTGCCAGTATTGCTTACCGCGCGGCATGAACTCGTCGGTGGGGATGTCTTCGGCGCGGACTGTGATGCTGTTGGCGCCGGCCTTGAGATGCGGCGTGATGTCGAAGCGGAAAGGGACGTTGCCGCCTTCGTGGGAGCCGAGAAATGCGCCGTTCACCCAGACCATGGCGTGGTAGTCGACTGCGCCGAACTGGAGGAGCACGCGCTTGCCGGACCAGTTGGCCGGCAAGGTGACAACGCGGCGATACCAAACCCAAGGGTGGAATGAGGTGTCGCCGATGCCGCTGAGTTTGGATTCGAAGCAGTAGGGGACGGTGATCTTCTTCGAGAAGGCTCGCGTGCCGGCCTGCCAGTTCTGATTGAGGCCGGCGTTTGCGTCGTCGAATTCGAACTCCCATGGACCGTTGAGCGTAAGCCACTGTTCGCGTTCGAACTGGGGCTGTGGATACTCGGCGCGTGGGATGGACTGGGAGAACGAGGCGGCGGCGAAGAGAGCGAGGACGAGGCTTCTCATGCTGGGTTTTCCTTCTGTGTGGAGAGGATGACGGCGCTCACGCTCCGCGCGGGAAAGGTCCATTGGATAGGCGCGTTGGGAGCGACGGTCAGAGATTTTTGGACGGAGTCAAACGTCTTGGGGTGCTGGATGTCGACGTAGGCGCGCGCGTAGTTGGGTGCGATTTCGTGGACGACGCCCGAGGTAATGCGGCGGCCTGGAATGCGGAACTGCGCCGTGACCGGGTTTTTGAAATCGGTATTCAACACGTGGAGGATGACAACGTCGATGCCGAGGGAAGCGGCAATGTCGAGAGCGGGAGGGGCCGCGGAGACGGTTGCTCCGTGCGTGCCGTGGTAGCGGCGGAAGAGCCGCATGATGGCGCCGATGGGCTGGAGATAGGAGATGCCGCGCGGAGTTTGCAAGGTGACAGCGTTCACGGTCCAGCGATTACCGGCAAAGTCGGCTCCGGTGCAGATGCGGACCTTTGCGCCGTGGCGAAGATATGTGTTCATCGAACGTGCGTGATAAGCGGCCGACAGCCATTCGGTGAGGATTGGGTTGGCATTGTGCGGTTGGAGCGAAACGTGGCCCTCCGTGACGGCGATGCCGTGCTTGGAACCGACAGTAGCGAGCATGTGCTCCATTGCGGCGAGGCGTGTGTGGACACGAGAGGCCAGTTCGAGGAGTTCGGCCCAGGCGCGGGCAGGGTCCTTCTGATATTCGTAGCCACGGAGGATCGTATCGGGGCGGGTGGGCGACTGACCCATCATGTGCATGGCGACAAGGTCGATGTGTTCACCGGCCTGCTTGACGAGCTCGGGGGCCCACAGGGCGCGGCCCGCGGGGGTTTCGCCGTGGTCGCCCCAACCGATCAGGCGCACGGTGCTGTCGCGTTGTTTCATCGCTTTGGAGAAGGCAAGGGTGGCGTGGATGGATTCTTGGAGGGTGAAGCCACCGTGGCTATAGGAGGTTTCGTTGCCGAGCTGCCAGAGCTTGATGTTAAACGGTTGCGCCGAGCCGTTCCGGCGGCGCTCGGCGTGGTCCGGATCATTGCAGTAGGAAACCCAGTCGGCGGCTTCGGACGGTCCGGCGGTGCGGTCGCCTTCGGGCTTGTTACGGTAAGTCTGGAAGCCGTCGCCCTGAAAGTTTACGCAAAGAAGCGGGTCGGCGCCCACGGCTTTGCAGAAGGCGGCGAACTCGTGGATCCCAACGCGGTTGGACTCGATGCCGCCCCAGACATAATTGCGCATGGTGGGGCGTTTGCCGGCGGGGCCAATGCCTTCGCGCCAGCGGTAATAGCGCGAAAACAGGCCGCCCCAGCGCATGGTTTGCGGAGCGAGGTCGCGCGTGATAGCGACGAAGTCTTTGCGCCAGTCGTTGATCTCATAGTCCCAGGAGGCTTCCACGGAAGAGTCGGTGGCGCCGAGCGGCTCCATGAACTGCATGTAGAAATTAGGCGAGATGTCGAAGATGGGTTTGGGGTCGACGGTGATGGTGTTGGGGGCGGCGGGGACCTGCGCGAGGAGGGGAGCGGCGGAGGCGGCGAGCACGGCGCGGCGCGAGACAGGGGGCATGGCCTCATTAGTTTATATGTGGATGGGTAGGGATAATCAAAGGGCGACGCCCTAATATGATTCGCAAATTGAACTACACCCAAGCTCGTCGGGATGCTGCGGAATTTCTGCAATGACCTGCCCACCACCCGCCCTCACGCGGGATGGTACTGCAACGAGGATGGCCTGAAGCTGCTGCGTGAGCGATTGGACGAGTTTGGACCGG
>DASRHX010000807.1:0-5652 GCA_035650295.1 Bryobacteraceae bacterium
CACGTTTGGCGCGACATCGGCGCCGCCTGGAATACTGCTGATGTCGGCAACGATTGTGATGGCGAGCTGGCCGCCCGCCTCCCGCGTGTGCTGGCAATCGATGTTCACACCGACATCGGCATATTGGAAAGAGCCACCGACGGACTGATACGGGACCCGATTCCCCGTGCGGATGGAGCAGCCGCGAGCCCCTCCGTCGGTGCTGGTGAACGCGGAATAGTTCTTGGCGCTGACAACCTTGTTGTCGTCGAGCTCTTTGACGACGAAATCCACGCGAAAGAACTTGGCATTGTCCTTGGGTGGATCCTGCGCCATGCTGGGCAGCACAAGACACACACCGAGCAAGAGAGTCGTCAGTCTCATAATCGTTTCTCCTTTTTATTCGCCGCCGGAAGCGGAATCCAGCGGCTCGATGGTAATGGGTTCAATGGCGATGGGCTGCATGTCGAGCGGCCCGGCCATGCGCTCCGGCGCGTCGACAAACACTTGACGGGCCAGTTCTGGATTGGCTTGTGCAAATCGAATCAGAGCCCGCTCCTTCTTGCTGAGCGGTACCGCGCGCAGCGGACGCTCCCGGCCTACACGCACTGGCACAATTTGCACGGCCGGGGCCGTCGGCGCATGCACTGCCACGAGCGGTGGGGCATCGACCGCGGCCGGACGCGGCATAACGATAGCAACGGCGATCGCCGCGGCAGCGGCCAAGCCGGCAGCCCAGGGCCAAACACGCGGGCGGTGCACACGAGTCAGAATGCGCTGCTCGATGCCCGTCGGCGGTTCGGCGAGGTATCCCGGAAGCACCGCATCAATGAGCCGGTCGAGTTCCTGGTTAGACATGGCGGGACTCCAGGTGCTTGGCCAGCTTTTGTTTCAACAACTCCCGCGCGCGCTTGATCCGCGTGCGCACGGTGCCCTCGGGAACTTCCAGCAAGACGGCTATTTCGGGCGAAGTCATCTCCTCAATCGCCGAGAGAGCCAGCGGCCGGCGCAGTTCCTCGGGAAGCGCATCCATCAGGCGATGGACCGTCGACTGTATGTTCTCGTCGATCACGCTCTGCTCATGCGAAGCAACACTCGGTTCGGCCATGGGCGCCAATTTTGGACGCCGCGTACGGTCGACCGCCAAACGCCATGCGGCGCGGGCCAGGAAGGCGCGCTCGTTTTCCATGCTTTCCCAAGCTCCCGAGCGATGCAGTTTCAGGAAAGTGTCCTGGACCACGTCCTCAGCATCATGCACGTTGCGCAGCACCGAGTAGGCGACCTGAAACACGAATCGGGTTTGGCGGGTAACCAGCGAGGCAAACTGGTCTTGGCGGACCTCGGCGCCGTCCGATGCTGCCACGGTCAACCCCGGAAATGCGATGTGTTCGGTGAATTCCATGCCGCGTTTGCCACGTTCATTCTGTATGACCGTGCGCGGGGCGGCAAGCGTTCAGGTTTTTTTACCCCGGCTAGGCGCAACCACTCGCCGGGCGATCAGCGCTTGGCCAGCGCCACCACCGTCTCATACTGGAACCGGATGAAACGATGCAGCTCCGTTTCCAGAATCCGCTCCTGGTCGCTGTGCGCGCCGAACCCCTTCGGGCCGTCCTCAATATCCATGGCGGGCCCGATGCCGTAGCACGCCATCCCCTTCGCCCGCAGATAGGCCATGTCCGTCGCGCCGGTCTGCATCAGCGGTAGCGTCACCACGCCTTCATAATGCTTCTTCACCATCGATTCGATCGTCCGGAACGCCTCGTTATCCAACGGCGACGGCGGCGCGCCCGGCCTCGTATCGCGTGCCTCGCGTACAATCTTTACCGCCGGATCGTTGATCACTCCGCGAATCTGTTCCAGAAACGCGTCCAGCTTTTCGTCTGGCAGCGCGCGTATGTCCAGCGTCGCGGTCGCCTCCGACGGAATCACGTTCACGCGATATCCCGCCTGCAACATGTTCGGTGAAATCGACGTCCGCAGCATCGAGTTGTGCCCCGGCTCCTTGTCGGCGAAGTACTCCTGAATCGCCGCCGACTTCTCCGGATTCACGATGTTGTTGTACCGCTCCGCCTCCTCCGGCGTGCTGATCGTCGCCAGCCGCTCGAAATACGTCCTCGTCGTGTCGTTCATGCGCATCGGCGGCTGCCACGCGGCGATCCTCGCCACCGCCCCCGCCAGGTGCGCAATGGCGTTCGACCGCAGAGGCCGCGATCCATGCCCTGCCGGCCCTGTCGCCACCAGCTTCACGGCATAGGGAATCTTCTCCGCCGTCGCCACGTCGACAAAACGCAGCCTGCCCCCGATGCGCACGCCCGCGCCCGCTTCCGCCAGGCAATACTCGGCGTCGATCTTGTCGTAGTGTTTCTCCACCATGAACTGAATACCGAAACGCACGCTCCCTTCTTCACCCGCCTCAGCCAGGAAAATCACGTCACGGTCGAGCGGCGTCTTCGTACGTTTCAGCAGCAGCATCGTTATCAGCGACGCCACCAGGTTGTCTTTATCGTCCACCGTGCCGCGCCCATAGACATAGCCGCCGTCACGCACCGCTCCGAATGGCGGAAACGTCCACTTTTTCGTGTCCACGTTCACCACATCGGTGTGCCCCATGATCAAAATCGGACGCTTTGCTCCGCTACCCTTCAGCCGCGCCACGATGTTCGGCCGCTTCGGATCGATGCTCAATACCTCGTTCGGAATCCCCTCGGCGTCGAGCACTTTTTTGAGATACTCCACCGCCGGCAGCTCCAGTCCAGGCGGATCGCTCGTATCCATCCGCAGCAGCGCCTGAAAATGCCGCATCGACTCCTCTTCCAACGCCTTCCAATCGAGCGGCTGCGCCTGCAATGACACTAGAAACACGAATCCCGCGATCAAGACTTTGTGCATTCCCGAATTGTAGCCCACACTATCCGCAGTGCCGCCGGGAACTGGGCACCCCTGCCACTGCCTTCTAATTCTTCAGACCGCCAATAAAGTCTCGAATCTCCTTCAGCACTTCCGCTTCGTTCGAAAAAAACAGGTAGTGCGTCGCACCCGGCACTCGAACGATGCGCGACGCGGGCGCTCCCTTTTCGAACGCCTTCGCGCAGGCCTCCCTGCCGAGCGCCCCACGATCCGCCGGAGTGCCTTCCTTGGGCGCGGCATACATTGCAAGCGCCGGGGACTTGATATGTGTGTATCTCTGCGTCCCGGCCTGAATCGCCGCGGTCACCGTCTTCGGACTCGCCTGTTGTGGCGGCGCCGGCGGAAGCGAGCACGATAGGTCCGGATTGTCGATCGCGTATGCATAAGTGGCTTCCAGATAAACCAACCCGGCCACCTTCTCCGGATGCCGCGATCCAATGGAACTCAATTCCTCCCCGGCAACCGAGTGCCCCGCCAGAACCGGATGCTCCAGCTTGAGCGACTCGATCACCTTCAACACATCGTCCGCCAACCGGTCCGCCGAGTAGCCTGAATCGGGTACGCTCGACGCCCCGAATCCACGCCTCGTGATTCCATAAACGTGGAACTCGCCGCTAAGCTTCGGAGCGAGCCGGTCGAATATATGCGCCGTGTTCCCCATGCCGGCAAGAAGAACCAGCGGCCGGCCCGTGCCGCCCCAATCCAGCACTTCCAACCGCACCCCCTCATCCACTGCGACGAAGCGTTCGATATGCGGAGCGGAATCGCGCCACGCCGTCTCGCGGGTCGCGCGGTGCAGTACGAGGGGCGATGCAGCGTTCTGCGTCCACGTGCCTGATATGGAATTGCCGTCAGCACTTAGTGTTCCCTCATAGCTTGCCTTGAGCGAACTGGCCGTGAACTGAAACGCCGTACCATCGAGCGACGCCGCGTTTGCACGGTTGCCCGCTCCCCAATCGGGCGGATTCTGGTCCACTCTCACGATCCTGGCCTCCAGGCTTCCGTCGAGTTGCTTCGATACACGGACGATGACTCGCATTTCGCTCTCCGTCAGCGTCCCCTGCCAATTGCCCACAATGTCCCGCGCATCTAGCGCGCTGCACATCAACAACAACGGACTCGTCAACCAGAACTGCTTCTTTGCCATTAGAAGTCCCATCGATCGTCTCCTTGGAAACATGACGAGCGGACCGCCCGAAAAATTCCGCTACCTCGACAATCCACACGCCTACCCAGCGGGGACATGAGAACCGTTCGCTCAGCCCGGGCAAACTCGCACGCTGCGGCGCTCCCGCCAACACTCCGCCTCCATCACCGACAATAGAAGCTGAATGTCCCGGCGCCTCACCGCCATCGACGACCTCCAGCGCGGCCACCTGCGCTACTTTCCCGTCGCCCACGGCCGCATGGAATTCGCCATCGAGGTCCGCCGCGCCATCCTGGTTGAACGCCCCTCCGTCGTCGCAATCGAACTCCCGTCTACCCTCGAAAAACAGTTCCGCGCCGCACTCCGCCGCCTGCCTCAGATGAGCGTCCTCGTCTACCCCGCGCGCGGCGACGAAGGCTCCGCCATCTACGTTCCCGTCGAACCTTGCGATCCTTTCGTCGAAGCCATGCGCACCGCCGAAGAGATCGGCGCGCAAATCGAGTTCATCGCTCCTGACTTCGGCGAACCTCCCCACCTCAACGACGCCTATCCCGATCCCTACGCGATCCGCCGCATCCCGCTTGACCGTTACATCGAGGCTTACCGCCTTCACCCGCAGGTCCGGACGGACGAGGTCGCCAGCTACGCAACCGGCGTCGCCTGGAAGCTGCAAGGCACCAATCCCTCGCTCTCCACCATGGTGGTTCTCACGCTCAATCTCCTCGATCCCGTCCTCGACGCCATGGAGATTCCCCAGGACCCGCCCCACACAAAGAACACAGGACTCAAGGTCGACCTGATCAATCCCTCTCCCTCGTGCCTCGCCGAGATCACGACGGAGTATCCGTATCTTCAGGCACGCTACGAGCGCTACCGCCTCGTGCAAATCGAACACGAGTTGATTGACCGCCCTCGCGCCCAGCTCGCCCTCCTTCGGGACGCCGAACAGGCCTATACCAAGAACACCGGAGACCAGATCCAACACTGGCAGCGCCGTATGATGGCCCGCTACACACGGAACCTCGCCTCGCTTAACTCCGAGCTCACGGCTTCGCTGTTCGACATCACCGTCGCCGCGCGCGCCATCGTCGACGACAACTACGCCTGGGAAGTCTGGGAAATGGCCGGCACGTACCCGGCGCAGCGCGACGCCTCCTCGCTCGAAACCGTCGACCTCTCCGCCGAAGAGGTCTGGCTCCGCACACGCAAAATCCGCCTCCGCCGCCGGCTTCCCCGCCCCAAACAAAAGCTCAAGCCCTCGAACCTCAAGATGCGCCGCAAAGAGCGCAAGCCCGGCGAATGGGCCGAGCAACTCGACGGCTCATCCATCTGTTCCTACCCGCCCGAAGACCTCATCATCGAGGACTTCGGCCACTACCTCAAGAAGAAGGCGCAAACCATCCTCTCCGAAGAGCGCGAACGCGTCGAGCCCTTCACCACCTCCATCCTCGACGGCATCGACATCCGCGAAACCATCCGCAACTGGCACGACGGAACCATCTTCGTTCGCCATGCGCAGAAGGTCGCCGGCGATGTCGGCGCCGTCGTCGTCATCTTCGATCAGGACGCCGAAGGCCGCTACCACTACATGACCACCTGGCTCGGCGAACATCAGAACG
>DASRHX010000808.1:0-5157 GCA_035650295.1 Bryobacteraceae bacterium
TTCTTGCTCCAGGAAATGCATCGGGAGGCCAACACCACCCTTTCCAAGTCCAATTCCGCCGGCGAATCTGGCCGGCGGATTTCCGAGTTGGCATTGGGAGTAAAATCGGAGATCGAAAAAATTCGAGAGCAGAGCCTAAACCTGGAATGAGCGTCGTTTTCGTCATCTCCGCGCCATCGGGATCCGGGAAATCGACGCTCGTGCGGCGAGTATTGGATTCGGACCCAAGGCTAACATTTTCCATCTCATATACCACTCGTGCACTCCGCGGCAGGGAGAAGAATGGGCAAAACTATCACTATACGGACCGAACGTCGTTCGAGGCAATGATTGCCAACGGGGAATTTCTTGAACACGCCGAGGTATTTGGAAACTATTACGGTACCCACAAGAGCTATTTGGATCAGGCGCAGGCTACCAGCCGGGACCTCGTACTCGACATTGATGTACAGGGTGCGGCACAATTAAAGAAGAAGATTCCGGATGCGGTCAGTATTTTCGTTCTGGCGCCTTCCCGCGTAGAACTGGAAAATCGTCTCCGAAGCCGCTCGGAAGATACGGAAGAGGTGATCCAGCGCCGCCTTCGCGAGGCGGCCGAGGAGATCCGACACTATCAACAGTACGACTATGTACTGGTGAATCGCGAAGTGGAAAAGTCCGTGGAGCGGTTGAAGTCAATCATTGCCGCCGAGCGGATGCGCCGGAACCGGATGGAGAGCGAGATACGCCCCATTCTAGAGTCGTTCCGATCAGTGAGTGTGCAGGCGGCAAAGCCGCCGGAAGAGTAACTAAAAGACAACGGAGTAACCCATGAGCGAAGTTCGCAACGCCATCAACATCATCCCCGACGACCCTGAAATGAGCACCTACCGGTTCATCATCGTCGCAGCCAAGCGCGCGCGGCAGTTGCAGAGTGGAGCTCGCAGTTATCTGCCGACCACATCGAAGAAACCGACCGTTAGTTCGATGGAGGAGGTCCGCCGCGGGCTTATTCAGTACACCGACGCCAATCGCCAGACACCCATCGAAGTATTGGTTTCGGAGTAGTCTAAGCGTTCCCGGAAGGTCCTGATATGCGCGTGGCTCTTGGCGTAGGCGGGGGCATTGCGGCGTACAAAGCGGCAGAGTTGGCGCGCGCCTTGCAGGAACGCGGCGCCACGGTGCAGGTCATCATGACCAATGCGGCGCAGGAGTTCATCACGCCTCTGACGTTTGCCGCGCTCACCAATCAAAAAGTCATCACGGACTTGTTCGCCAATCGTAGCGCGGAAGAAGTTCTTTCCAGTTCGGTGGAACACATTCACGTAGCGCAGAATCTCGATGCGCTCGTCGTGGCTCCGGCGACGGCCGATTTGCTGGCGAAGTTCGCTCATGGGCTCGCGGGCGACTTTCTGACCACCACCTACCTGGCATTTAAAGGACCCGTGGTCCTCGCGCCGGCAATGAATACCAACATGTGGGAGCACCCGGCGACACAGGCCAACATGGCGACCCTGCAGGCGCGGGGTCACCTGATTGTCGAACCCGAAGCAGGGTTGCTCGCCTGTGGAACGACTGGACCTGGACGGCTGGCAGAACCGGATCGAATTGCTGAAGTAGTGGTGCGCTTGCTGTCAACGCGGCGAGATCTTGAGGGCGAAACCGTTCTGCTCACCGCGGGGCCCACACAAGAGTCGCTCGACCCGGTCCGATACATCACAAATCGTTCCAGCGGCAAGATGGGCTATGCTCTCGCCGATGCCGCCGCGCAGCGAGGCGCGCACGTCATTTTGGTCTCCGGGCCGACCAATTTGCCGCCACCGGCGGGCGTGGAACTCGTTCGCGTGCGCACGGCTGTCGAAATGCGCGACGCCGTAATGGGCCATTTGGGTCCCGCGACGATCGTGATCAAATCAGCCGCCGTGGCCGATTATCACGTGCGGGAAGTACCGAAGCAGAAGACTAAGAAGACCGCCGCTCGTTGGACAATCGATCTCGATCCGACGCCGGATATTCTCGCCGAGGTGGGCCGTAACAAGGGCGACCGCCTGCTGGTTGGTTTCGCGGCGGAAACGCAGAACCTCGTCGCCGAGGGGCGGCGGAAGCTCGAGACGAAGAACTGCGACATGGTAGTAGCGAACCTTGTAAGCCAGGAAGGCACGGGGTTTGAGTCCGATCAAAACGAAGTTGTGCTTGTGATGAGCACTGGCGAGAACATCGCGCTGCCGAAGAATGCCAAAAGAGTGCTTGCCGACAACATCCTGGATCAGGTCCTGAAACTGCGCCTGGCGCTTCACCAAACGCGATGACGGACCAGGACGAGCTTCGCCAATCGCTCGAGTTCTATCGCGATCTTGGCATCCGGGAATTGCGTCTGCGCACAGGCCTAACCGCGGCGGTGGAACCCGTCGAAATCACGCCACCGCCTATTGTCGAAACCGCGGTCGCTGCGGCGGCAACCCCGACGCCATCCTCCTTGCTCCCTATGATCCCCGAGAACGATTCCCTGCCCCGCATCCTCGAAGACATCGGCGATTGCACGCGCTGTAGATTGCATAAGGGACGCACGAATCTGGTATTCGGATCGGGCAACCCGCAAGCGAAGCTCGTGTTCGTGGGCGAGGGTCCGGGAGCCGACGAAGACGCGCAGGGGTTGCCGTTCGTGGGCCGCGCGGGCCAGCTACTGACGCAGATGATCGAAGGCACAGCTTCCAAGGAAGGGATTCCCATCAAGAGGCCCGATGTCTATATCTGCAACGTCGTAAAGTGCCGCCCGCCGGAGAATCGGACGCCCGAACCGGATGAGATGCAGACGTGCGGGCAGTTCCTTTTCCGCCAATTGATGACAATTCGTCCTCGGGCAATTTGCGCTCTGGGTTCAACGGCAGCCAAGGCCCTGCTCGGCACCAAGGAAGGCGTCACGAAGCTACGCGGGCGCTGGCACAAGTGGCACGATATTCCGATGATGGTGACCTATCATCCTTCGTACTTACTGCGCGCGTACAATGTAGCCGCCAAGCGCGAGGCATGGGACGACCTGAAGAAAGTGCTGCATTTTGTCTATGACTGAGCCGGTGTTCTCTGAATTCTTCGGCAACGCTTCGGCGAGCGAGATTCTTGCGGGAATGATCGCGCGCAAGAAGATTCCGCAAACAATCCTGCTGGATGGTCCAGAGGGTGTTGGCAAAGCAACGCTAGCACGACGCTTCGCGGCGCGGCTACTGGGCCACCCTGAGTTGATCGAACGCGACGACTTGAGCCTGGAGCATAACGCGGCCACGTTAGCCGAGCGCGAGAAATGGACCGCCGAAAAGAGATCGGACGATCCGTTTTTCCTGGCCACGCATAACGACTTTGTCACTTTCGCGCCCGATGGGCCGCTGCGGCAAATTCAGATCCCGCAGATCCGGTTGCTTAAGGAGCGTGCGCAGTTTGGGCCGCTGCAGGGAGAACACCGTATCTTCCTGGTGGATGGAATCGATCGAGCCAATGAGCAGGCCGCTAATTCGCTTCTGAAAGTACTGGAGGAACCACCGCCCTACCTCATTTTCTTGCTGACAGCCGAGAACACCTACGATCTGCTGCCGACGATCCGGTCGCGCAGCCTACCCATCCGCTTGTCCAAACTCGCCGACGAGGAGATGCTCGCATTCGTACGCGCGCGCGGATTGGGCGATTCCGAACGCCGCGTGGCGCTGTCCGCGGGAAGCCCGGGAATGGCTGTTGCGCTCGATCTACCCACCTATGACAAGCGGCGGGAGGCAATGCTGGCGCTCCTGCGCTCCTCTTGCGGACAGGCGTCGTTTGGCGATTGGGCACGGTACTCCGAGAAGCTGGCCGCTTCGCGTTCAGAGAAGCTGGAGCCTTATCTCAAAGTGCTGTTCCTGCTGCTGGAAGACGTCCTGCATTTGCGGGAAGGTTCAACATCCCTGCGCAACATTGACCTGCGCGCCGATCTCGCGGCGCTTGCCCGCACGATGGAATTCGTGTGGATAAGAGAGAGCGTACGGCGGTTGGACGAACTTATCCAGCTGCTGCGCCGCAACATCCAAAAGACCATCGCACTGGACGCGCTTGTCATCGAATTGCGCGGCCTAGCCGGAGTCAAGTAGACACTCGTGCGCACCGCCACGGCCGCGCTGCTCGTCTTCCTGACAGCCTTGGCGGCTACAGTCGCCCTGCAGATCCGCAGTGGCGCTTATGCGGCGGAGTTCACCGAAACCAGCGATGAATCCGCACACTACGTAACGGGCCTACTGGCTCATGATTACATCTTGGCTGGTACGCCACGGTCTGTAGGTGCATTCTATAGACGGTTCCGCGACCACTACTCAAATGTTGGAATCGGTCATTGGCCGCCTGGATTTTATCTGCTGCAAGCGGCCTGGACGTTGCCTTTCGGCTACTCGCGCGGCTCGATGTTGATGTTAATAGCGATATGCAACGCTGGATTTCTGACAGCAGGCTTCTTCCTCGTCAACAGCGTCCTTCCGCTGCGCTACGCGCTCGGAGCGGGGCTGATGCTTCTCACGATTCCAACAGCGCAACTATCGGCGCGTTCCGTGATGGGCGAGGTTCCGATGGCGCTTTTGGAACTTGGCGCAGTGGCAGCGTTCCGGTCTTACTTGAAACGGGAGCGGCCGGAGGACTCGGCTCTTTTCGGATTACTCGCAGCGGCGGCGCTGTTGACCAAAGGCACGGGGATCATGCTGGCGACAATACCTCCGCTGGGAGCATTGTTGCAGCGCCGACCGGGTTTGCTGATGCGCTGGCATTTCTGGCTGCCGGCGGGCGTGGTCATCGCGTTCTGCGTACCCTGGTACGTGATTGCGCCCGGAGCGTTGCACGATCAAGTCGCCTTCCTGGGCGGGCTATGCTTCCTTCCGGAACGCTTCCTGGAGACGTTCCTTTTCTTGAGAGACAATCTGGGCTTAGCTGTACTTGTCGCCGCCTTATTGGGAATGGCAGTCACGGTCTGCTCGATTTTCAACGGCGAAAAACTGGATCCTATCTGGCCGCTCGCGCTAACCGTAGTCTCCTGTTCGATTCTCTTCCGGGCATTCGTTGCCGTCTGGGAGCCGCGCCATTTGTTGACGTCCATGCCGTGGATCCTCCTGCTTGCCGGCTATGCGATCCGCCGCGCGACCGAGCGTCCCGGACTAGCCGCCGCAGTCGCCG
>DASRHX010000809.1:0-11709 GCA_035650295.1 Bryobacteraceae bacterium
CACTGTCGAATCTTGGTTCGATGCTTGCCCTGTTGAGTTATCCACCGCTGATCGAGCCCAATATGCCGACGCGGCTGCAGGCTTACGTTTGGTCGGCGGGCTACGTGCTGTTTGCCGCGCTCACCGCGTACCTCGCCTACAAGGGGCGCTCGACCGAATCGACCTCCCTGGCGGCCGCGCCCGAGGAGGCGACGTTGGACATTGAGGCGCCACCGACATTTGCCACCAAGCTTCTTTGGATTGCGCTCGCCGCTTGCCCCTCGATGTTGATGCTTGCCACGACAAACCACATGTCCCAGGACGTGGCGGCGATCCCCTTTCTTTGGGTCCTGCCGTTGAGCCTATACTTACTGAGCTTCATCCTCACTTTCGACGCTCGCGGCTGGTACCAACGGAACATCTTTTTGGTGTTGCTTGCGCCGGGGCTGGGCGGCATGGCCTACCTCCAATGGTCGAACGCGAGCGAATTGAAGATGCAATGGACGATCGCCGCGCTTTCGGCGGGCTTCTTCATCTGTTGCATGGTTTGTCACGGTGAGCTCGCCTCGCGCAAGCCGAGTCCGCGTTATTTAACATCGTTCTACCTGGCGCTGAGCGTAGGCGGGGCGATTGGTGGCCTGTTCGTAGGCGTGGTCGCACCCTATCTATTCCAGAACTACTTCGAATTGCCAATCGCACTTGCTTTCTGCGGACTGCTTGCTTACATCGTCGCCATTGAAGAGCCTGGCTTCACGTGGCGTCAGGCGGCGGTCACACTGCCTTCGTTCGCGCTGCTTGCGGGAATGGCTGGGCTGTGGATCTTCCTGGGAGTCAGCATTCGCGACAGCGTGAAGGGCTATCGCCTGGTGACGCGCAACTTCTATGGGACGCTTCGCGTGCGCCAGACAGGCACCGGCAGCGGCTGGGAAGACTATCGCACGCTACTCCATGGTGCGATCAACCACGGCGAACAATGGATGCATCCGGCGCGGCGGCGTGAGTTGCTCACCTACTATTGCCCCGACACGGGCATCGGCCGCGCGATGCGCGTGCGTAAGGAAGGCGTTCCGCAGAAGGTGGGCGTGCTCGGACTGGGAGCTGGCACGATGGCCGCCTTCGGACGGAAGGGCGACGATCTTACGTTCTATGAGATCAATCCAGTGGTGCCAAAGATCGCCACTACCGAGTTCTCTTTCTACCCGGACACCCCATCGACGAAGCGCATCATTATGGGCGATGGCCGTCTGTCGCTCGAACGGCAGTCGCCACAGAACTTCGACGTGCTGATGATGGACGCCTTTTCGGGCGATTCGATTCCGGTGCACCTGGTGACCAAGGATGCGTTCCAGCTGTACTTCCGCCACTTGAAACCGGCCGGATACCTGGTGATGCACATTTCGAACAAGTATCTGAATCTCGAACCAGTATTGGCGAGCATAGCCGGCGAGCTCAAGAAGACGGCGATGGTCGTGGAAACCGAAGAGGATGAATCTGGCGATTGCTTCGGCACGACCTTCATCGTGATGGCTCATACGCCGGAGGCTTTCCAGACGGCGCCGTTCGCCGGCATCACCGCGCATCCCAAAACGCGCGACGGTGTCGGCACATGGACAGACGACTATTCCAATCTGTTCCGGATTCTCAAATAGCAGGCGTGGAGCAGTGGTAGCATGTGGCGCATGTCCACCAGGCGAGCGTTTATCACCTCTTCGGCCGCGGCGGCTGTTTCTTCGGCCTACGCCCAACCCAACAACCCGCCGGTAAACGTCGTCGTCATTCTCTGCGACGATCTCGGCTATGGGGACCTGGGCTGTTATGGCTCTCCTATTGCCACGCCTAACATCGATTCGCTGGCCCGCGATGGCATGCGGTTCACTCACTTCTATTCCGGCAATCCAGTCTGCTCGCCCTCTCGCGCCGCGCTGCTCACGGGCCGCTATTGTGTGCGCGCGGGCGTACCGCTCGTTCTGTTTCCCCGCGATAAGGAGGGGATGCCCACCTCTGAGATCACGATGGCGAACGTGCTCAAGAACGCCGGATATGCCACACAGGTTGTCGGCAAATGGCACCTCGGGCACCTTGCGCCCTACCTGCCCACGTTTCGTGGATTCGACCACTACTTCGGCATCCCGTACTCAAACGACATGAGCCCGCGCTGGCTGATGGATGACACCAAGGTATTGGAGGAGAACGTTGGCCTGGAGGACCTCACGCCGCGCTACACCGAGCGGGCCGTGAAGTTCATCGAGTCGTCCAAAGGCAAGCCGTTCTTCCTCTATATGCCACACACATATCCGCACATCCCCTTGGCGGCGAGCAAGCGTTTCCAGGGCAAGTCGCCGCAAGGGATCTATGGCGATGTGCTGCAGGAATTGGATTGGAGCGTAGGCGAGATTCTGGCGGCGTTGAAGCGTACGGGCGCCGAGCAGAACACGCTTGTCGTATTCACCTCCGACAACGGGCCCTGGTTTCAGGGATCGCCGGGCCGTCTTCGTGGACGCAAGGGGATGACGTGGGAAGGCGGCCAGCGGGTACCCATGCTCGCGCGGTTGCCCGGACGGATCGCGAAGGGGAAGGTGAGCGACAACCCGTGCGGCATTTGGGACCTCATGCCAACCGTTTGCAGTCTCACCGGGGCCGCGCGGCCGAGCGTGAAACTGGATGGCGTGGATCTGACGCCGGTGCTTACCGGAAAGGTGAAGACGCTCGAACGTGAGCCGATGTTGATCTTCGATGGAATGGATCTACAGTGCGCCCGCTGGGGCCGCTGGAAGCTGCACGTTGCGCGGCGCAATCACGTGATCTACAGCCCGCCCCCGCCGGCGGGAGTGCTGACGTTGCCCATCCGTGCCGAGTTGTACGATGTCATTACCGACGTGGACGAAAGCTATAACGTGGCAGCAGGAAATCCCCAGGTTGTGCAGGAGATCCAGGGCCTCGTCGAACGTATGATGGAAGGGATGCCAGAGGCAGTTCGCGCCGCTCGCGCGGCTGTTTTGAAGCGGCCCACCATAGTGCCACCTTCGGGCGCACTGCCACGCCCGGAAGCGAATTGAACGAAAGGATCTCTCGATGAAACTACTTTTTTTCCTTCTGCTGGCGGCTGCCGGATTCGCGGCCGACCCGGGGTTTCAACCCCTGTTCAACGGGAAGACGCTGGACGGTTGGATGCTAGTGGGCGGCAAAGGCAGGGGCTATGTAGTCGAAAACGGCATTCTGGTCTGCCCGGCCGACGGCGGAGGGAATCTACTCACCGAGCGCGAGTACGCCAATTTCGTGTTGCGCTTTGAATTCCGGATGGAGCCGGGCGGCAATAACGGCGTAGGGATCCGCGCACCTAAGGAAGGTGATGCGGCCTATGCCGGGATGGAGATCCAAATCCTCGACCACAAGGACGCCCGGTACGCAGGCAGATTGCGGCCAGCGCAGCATCATGGCTCCATCTATGACGTGATTGCTGCTACCAAGGACGCGCTGAAGCCGGCAGGCGAATGGAACCAGGAAGAGATCACTGCCAACGGCCCGCAAGTCGAGGTAAAGTTGAATGGCGAAGTAATCACGAAAGGTGACCTTAGTACTATTCAAGACCCTCAAATTGTCGCCAAGCACCCAGGGATTCGGCGTACGAAAGGGCACTTGGGATTCCTCGGACACGGGACAAAGGTGGAATTTCGAAATGTTCAAATAAAAGAAATAAAATGACTTATCTTTGCCCCGCGGTCATGTAGGAAGATCTGCTTTAAAGTTGATGAGAAATACCTCCAAAGATGGGATAAACTAGCCTTGCTAGTAGTAGTAGGCATGAACTCTGAGGTCCCGACGCAAATCTACGTAGGCATCTCTCACGAAGCCGAGATGTAACCGATACGAAGAGACGTGAGAATGGTAGCGATCAAGGGAACGAATACGGATTGGCCGATGCAATTAGCCGTGTTCAATCGGAACTTGGCACTGGATCGCGTGGGAGGAGACGAAGAACTTCTCCGCGAAGTGGCACAACTGTTTCTTCAGGAATACCCGTCGTTGATGGGCCAGTTGGAAGAAGCGGTGGCACACGGCGACGCGGGCCGTGTGATGGAAGCCGCGCACACTATGAAGGGCTCGCTGGCCACGCTTGGCGCGGAAGCGGGAACTCAGATTGCTCAAGAACTGGAAACCATGGGACGCCATCGCATGCTGAGCGGTTCGCGGGAAACCTGCCGCGCGCTAGCCGCGCAATTGTCCGAGCTCCAAAACGAGCTTGAAAAAGTCGCTGCCGGCACTTAGAGTTCCGCCTCTCCACGCCGCCCCAAGAGGCCTGTTTACTGGGTCTCAAAAACGGGCCATGCTATAGTGAAAACTCACATTCACATGGTTCCAACCGAGGCTAGAGAGATTGTCTGCGCGCATAGCCCGGACTCCGACGATGCGTACATGTTCTACGCAATGGCGACGCGAAAGGTGCGCTCGCGCTTCGTTCAGGTGTCCCACGTACTGTCCGACATCGAGACCTTGAACCGGAAGGCGATGGAGGGCGCCTACGAGCTGACAGCGATCAGCTACCACGCCTATCCTTATGTCGCGGACAAGTACCAGTTGATGGCCAGCGGTTCGAGCGTGGGCGACGGGTACGGCCCGTTGCTCATTTCGGCCCGCAACATGGACCCGTCCGAGATTAAGGGAAAACGCATCGCCATTCCCGGCAAATTGACTACGGCGTTCCTGACATTGAGCCTATTCGAACCGGATTTCATCCCCGTGGTGACACCGTTCGACAAGATTCCCGACGCAGTACGCGATCATACAGTGGACTTGGGCCTGGTGATCCACGAGGCGCAATTGACATTCGCCAAAGGCGGTTTCCATTGCATCGCCGACCTCGGCAAATGGTGGAAGCAGAAATACAACCTCCCGCTTCCGTTGGGCGCCAACGCCCTGCTGCGGTCGTTGCCCGACGATATCAAGAGCGAATGCTGCCGGATGATGAAAGAGAGTATCCAGCACGCCTTCGACCACCATGAAGAGGCGCTGAACTACGCCATGCAGTTCGCGCGCGAAATGGAAACCCCGCTGGCCGATAAATTCGTCGGAATGTACGTAAACCACCATACGATCGACTGCGGCGAGGAAGTGCCCGCGGCGGCCCAGAAGCTGCTCGATATGGGTTTCGAGGCGGGAATCCTGCCGACCCGTGTCGCGGTCGAATTCGTCCGGTAAACCGTCTCGCTGCAACCTGCGCGTGGGCCGCGGTGGTCTAATCAAAATATGTTCATCCAATCTCTGTCTGCTCTGGTGCTGATCGCTTTCGCCCTGCTGGCTCAAGATGGGTCCAAACAGGTAATCAAGATGCTGAAGGACGTCGGCAAGGACGGTGGTCCGCAGGCAATCGAGCGCGTGAAACCGTATTTGAACGACGGCAACGTGGAGGTTCGGCGCGAAGCCGTTACGGCGCTGGTGCGTATGGGCGGGCTCGGCGGTTTGGATCTGCTGGTAGCGGCCACCAAAGATCCCGACGAGGAGATTCAAATCCGGGCGGCCGACGGACTGGTGAACTTCTATTTGCCAGGGTACATCGAGTTCGGGCTTACCGCGTCGCTCAAGCGGGCGGGCACCAGCCTGAAATCCAAGTTCTCCGACACGAACGATCAGGTCATTCCAGCCTACGTGGAAGTGCGCGAAGACGTCGTGCTGGCGCTGGGCGCTTTGGCTCGAGGCGGCATCTCTGAGCAGTCCCGGGCCAACGCGGCGCGCGCGGTGGGTGTACTGCGGGGACGGGCGGCAATACCGGATCTGGCCGAGGCGGTCAAGAGCAAGAAGGGGCAGGTGATCTACGAATGCCTGGTGGCGTTCCAGAAGATAGGCGACCCGGCCGCGGCAGATTCTTTCTCGTTCCTCCTGCGCGACCTCGACGAAAAGGTTCAGATCGCCGCCATCGAAGCCACGGGGCAGTTGCGCAATAAGAGCGCCATTCCAAGGCTTCGTGAGGTGCTCGGCGACAGCAAGAGCGTAAAGGTGAAGCGCGCGGCGTTGATCTCATTGGCGAAGCTGCCCGACGAAGCCAGCCGGCCGGTGTTTGAGCAGTTCATTCTGGACCGGGACGATGGTTTGCGTGCTGCCGCCGGGGAGGGGTTCGCGCGGCTGAAGAATCCCGAAGACGCGGTACGAATGGTGAAGCTCTTCGACGAGGAGAAGAAGATGAGCCCACGGTTGAGCCTCGCCTTCGCCGCCGTGATGCTAGGCAAGCGCGATTTGGGCGAATTGAGCCCGCTGCAGTACCTGGTGAACACGCTGAACTCCTATTCTTGGCGGGGCATATCACAGGCCTTTCTGATCGAACTTTGCCGGGAACAGGATATTCGAGAGGCACTCTATCCGGTGATGCACGAAAGGACGAAGGAAGAGAAGATTTACCTCGCCGACGTGCTTGCGCGCACCTATTCTGACGACGCGCGGCCCGCGCTCGAGAAGTTGAGCCAGGATGGAGAAACAGAAGTGGCCCAGGCAGGAGCCCGGGCCATTCGGACTTTGGGGATGAAGCAGTAGCTTTCCAGCAGGCGGAAAGCGGAAGAAAAGCCTTACTTGGCCTTCTTCTGTTTCTGCTGACCGACGCGTACTTTGAACTGCCGCTGCATCATTTCGGAGTGGGCCTTCCAGTCGTAGCGGCTGCGAACATCGGCGACGTAGGCGTCGACATCGGCGCCCTTTGGCAAGACGGCTACAACCGTGGCGGTCTGCGTGCCATCCGGGCTTGAGATCTTAAAGCGGCGTGCGTTCGGAATTCCCATAACTTTTCTAGTGTAGCATGGCCTATGTTGGACGCAATTTAACCGCCCGAGGCGTGGCCCATGCCGCGCGGAGCGGCAAGGATGGCGCGGACTTTGCCCAGAAATGCGCTCAAGGTGAAGGGCTTCTGTAAGAATTCGAAACCTTGTGAAAGCTGCGCCGAAGAAAGAGCGGACTGGCCCGTATAGCCGGAGATGAACATCACCCTGATCCCGGGCCGTTGGGCCGACAGTTGACTGGCGAGATCGACTCCGCCCATTCCGGGCATGACGACATCAGTAACAAGCAGGGGAATCACACCCCAATAAGCGCGCGCCTTTTCGAGCGCTTCTTCACCGCTCGACGCTTCGATGACTTCGTATCCTTCGCGCGTGAGTACTTTGCCCATAAGTGCGCGGATCCCGTCTTCGTCGTCGACGACGAGGATGGTTTCCTTGGGCGCTGGGGGAGCAGTGACTTCCTCCGGCGGGTGGATGCCGGCTTGTTCCTCCTCCGCGCAAGGGAGAAAGATCGTGACCGTCGTCCCGACCTGATAGTCGCTCTCGACCATCGCGTCGCCGCCGGTTTCGCGGAGGAAGCGGTAGAAACGCGCAAGCTCTTCGCTGTTTTGCTCGCCGCTAAGACTGGGCGCGAAGAGGCTGGAGCGCGCCTCAGGGTGGAGGGCGATGCCGGTGTCACGAATCTCGATGCGCATGTAGGCGGGTTGGCTGAGAGCTCCGTCGGAACGCGTGGTGGTGGCCTCGCGGTGGTCCATACGGGTCGCGAGAGTAATCGAGCCTCCCGCCAACATAGCCGATGAAGCGCGGCGAACCAGAAGTTCGAGTCCCAGACGCAGGCGATCGGGGTCGGTGCGGACGAGCGTATCAGGGCTGCCTGTCTGGACATGGATTTGGATGGCATCGCCGGCCATAACGGCGAGCGAATCCCGCCATTCGGCAAGAAGAGGAGCAAGATGAACCGGCCGGGTTTCAGGCTCCGATTCGCGGCGCGTGCTGGCCGCCAAATGGGAGGTGAGCGTGGAGAGCCGATCGCCAGCGGCGAGTATCTCCAAAACATGGGCGCGCAGTGGATTGTCGGTTTCGAGCCCGTGCAGCAACTCCTCTCCGTAGCCGGAAAGGATCATGAGCAAGTTGTTCGAATCGTGGACGATGCGGCCGGCCAGGTCGTGCAGAGCCTGGACGCGTTCGCCCTGCGAGCCGAGCCGGGAGATTTCGTATTCGGCGGTGACGTCAAGGGTGAGGCCATGAACGCGAATGGGAGCGCCCGAGTCGTCGCGGATGACAGTCCAGTGATCACGCAGGCGGCGCGAGTGGCCTTCTTTCGCCGGCGTGCCGTAGTCGCAGGAGCGGAACGCAGCGCCTCGAAGCGAATGTTCCCAATAGCCCTTCAAGCGGGCCATGTCGCCCGAATGCAGGCGGGCACTCCAGAACTCGGCGCCTTCACACCAAAGCTCGGCGTCGAGGCCCATCGCAGTGGCGGCCTGGGAATCGACGCTAATAAAGCGCATGGTCGCCGGATCAAGCTCCCAATTGAATGCGGGAAGGGCGGATATCAGGCTGCGAAGCCGATCGAGCTCGCTTTCGGCGGAGGCGCGCGCCTGTTCGGCGGCTTCAGTGGATTCCTCGACGGTGAGCAGCACTTCGAGTTTGGCGAAGTCGTCCCAATCGCGGAAGGGACGCAAACCAAAGCGCATCCAGCGGCCGTCGGCCTGCATGCTCAGCTCGCTCATGGCTTCGGTGCGCCTACCGGCGAGCATTTCCGGCACGGCGGCACGCAGGACCTCGCTTGGCAGCAATTGCTCAACCGGTGGATCGCCCATGGTAAGTGGATCCAGATTGAACATGTTACGGAGCGCGCGATTACTGATTTGAACGGTTCCCTCGGGGCCGATGATGCCCAGACCCGATGGGACCGCAGCCATAATTTCCTGGTAGTATCGGCGTTCGGCCTCCAATAGAGAGAGGAGGCGCGCAACTTCGCGCGGACTCCACATCTCCTGCTCTCTACGAATCATCAAATTCCCTCTTCAGCTAGTTTCTGGGCTGGACGCTGGGCCCAGCAAGGGTACTTTCGAGTGGGAAGTAGTGGTACGGAGTACCGTACCCCCGAGGGAAGGGTAATAGGGACTACTCGTAGTTTCGGGAGTTCACGAGTGGTCCGCCAGACTGCGGTCCGCCAGTTCACCAAAGATAGGAAGGCGAAAGTTTTGGCGTTGATGCGTCTTCACCATCATGAAGATACCCGTGGCAACGAGGGCGAAATGGAGAAGAGTCTTGATGCTGAACGCGGAGCGCCCGTGCCAGAAGAACGGAGCAACTCCCCAATCGATAATCAACCAGGCGACGAAAAGATAGAGGCCCTGAAATGCGTGAAATCGCGCATTGCGGTCATTCTGAAAGCGTTCGGCGGCGAGGACAAACACGCTGGCGAGCCATCCGAAGCCAGGCAGATAGCACAGCGTCGTCCAAGTGCGATCGTTGATCGAATCGGTAAAATCCTTCTTTGCGGATGCGGGACCGGTGGAGCGCTCTGTCTTCGGAGCCGCTTCCGGCTGTACTGAGCCACACTGCCAGCAGTAGGCGTCAGTGGCAGACACCTGGCCACCGCATTGTGTACAGTACGGCATTCGCCTTCAATCCCTGCAATAGTGTACGACAGCGAACCGGCACAAGTTCCCCTGGGTGCGTGGGTTCTAGCCCAGATCGGAGTACTGACGGCGAAGCTTCGCCAGTTCCGCCTTTAATTCTCCGGTGAGCGTTCCAACCTCCGATTTGCCATATAGATTATTGATTTCGTTGGGATCTTTAACCAGATCGAAGAGTTCCCAATATTCTCCCTCGCTGTAGTAGTGAATCAGCTTGTGGGTGCGCGTGCGGACACCGCGATGCGGTCCGATTCGGTGGGGAGTGAAGAAAGCGAAGCTGGGATCGGACATCGCCTCTTTGCCTTTGCCCGCGAGCACCCAGGAGTTTTCGTAATAGGCGTAGTACATCGAGGTGCGCCAATCGCCTGGCGTGGAGGATTCGAGCACCAGGCGGAGGCTGCGGCCCTGCATCTCCCCGGGGATGGGGCATCCAGCGTAGTCGAGGATGGTGGAAGCATAGTCGATGTTGAGGGCAAAGGCATCGGTGGTTCGGCCAGAAGGGATGCCGCCGGGCGGACGGACGATGAGCGGGATGCGCAGGGCGGGCTCGTACATGAAGCGCTTGTCGTACCATCCGTGATCCCCTACGAAGAAGCCGTTATCTGTGGTGTAGATTATGAGCGTGTTGTCGTACTGATCTGTCTTGCGCAAGTGATCGAGCACGCGGCCGAGGTTGTCGTCGACGCCGGCGATGGCGCCGTAGTAGTCCTTGACGAAGCGTTGATAGATCCAGCGTTTCTTGGCGGCTGCGTCGAGGCCCTTAGGGATTTCCTTCTTATAGTCGGGCTCCAGGGAGAGATCGAAACGCATGTCTTCCGCGGCGGCGGCGATCTTGCGCGTCGAATAGTCATCGTCGAAAGTAGCTGGATACGGAATTTCGACGCCGTCATAGAGTTTGGCGTGGCGCGGTGGAGGAAGGAATGGACGGTGCGGCGCTTTGTGCTGATAGACGAGGCACCAGGGCTTATCCGTGCCGGCCTGTTCGAGGAAGCGGAGGGCGAGATCGGTGGTGACGTCGGAGGCGTAGCCGGTGAATTTCTTGCGCTGTCCGTTTTCAATCAACTCGGGATCGAAGTAGACACCCTGGCCCGGGAGCACACACCAGTAGTCGAAGCCTTGTGGATCGTCGGACATGTGCCACTTGCCGACAAGCGCGGTCTTGTAGCCGTTGGCCTTGAGGACGCGTGGATAGGTGGGTAGATTCTGGTTCAGGTGTTCTTCTTGGCCCTTCATTTCGGAGTTGCCGAGGATGCGGTTGCGATGCGAATAGGTGCCGGTGACGGTGGCGGCTCGTCCGGGCGCACAGAGAGAATTCGTACAGAACGCATTGGTGAAGCGAACGCCTTCGGAGGCAAGACGGTCGAGCACTGGAGTGCGGACCAGCGAATTGCCGTAGCAGCCGAGGGCGCTGGTGGCGTGATCGTCGGTCATGACGAACAGGACATTGGGGCGTCTGGCGGTACGTCTGGTGGAGCAGGCAGCCAGGCCTGCTCCGAGTCCCGCGGCGAGGGCTTGGCGGCGATTCATTTCCTTATCCTTTGCATGTCACCCAAGAAGAAGTGGACGACGAGCAGTGCGATGAGATGAAAGCTCCCCATGATGAGAAACACAGGCGTGTAACCGAAGTGCGTGACGATGTAGCCGGGCAGCAGCGCGGAGAATATGACGCCACCGAGTCCCCCGAGGCAGCCGCCGATGCCGGTGACAGACGCCGTGGCGGCTTTGGGAAACACGTCGGACGTTGTCGTATACAGATTAGCCGACCAGCCCTGATGCGCGGAGGTGGCGAGGCTGACCAGAACGACGGCGAAGACGGCGTTGTCGGCAAGGACGCTCATTGCGGCGACGGGCATGCACGCGGCGCAGATGCCGAGAGCTGTTTTACGAGCCTTGCCGGTTGGCCAGCCGCGCCGGATAAGCGCGCCCGAGATCCAGCCGCCGCCAACACTACCAAAATCGGCCATGAGATAGATAAATGGGAGTGCCCAGGCAATCTCAGTCATCTTGAATTTGCGCACGTCGAACAGGTAGGGCGGAAGCCAGTTCAAATAGAACCACCAGACGGGATCGGTGAAGAACTTGGCAAGTGCGAAACCCCAAGTCTGTTTATAGGTAAGCGCCTGCGCCCAGCCGATTTTGGGTTCGTTGACCGCTTCCGCGGCGTCGCCCAGAATGTAAGCGCGCTCGGCTTCGTTAACGCTCGGGTGCCGTTCGGGACGTTGGTAGGTCCACAGCCACAGCACGATCCAGACGAGCCCCAGCGATGCGGTAAGGATGAAGCAGGCGCGCCAGCCATAGCGCTGCGTGATCAAAACGAAGGCATA
>DASRHX010000810.1:0-15498 GCA_035650295.1 Bryobacteraceae bacterium
GCGAAGCCATTGATTCAGCCACTCGTTGGCGGCCTTGCGATACGGCGGCGTGTCGACGTGGCCGGTCACCTCGTGGTATTCGCCAAGCTTGTCCGTAGCCCCGTACCACTCGTAAACGGGCCGAAGGCATTGGTGCACCGGCTCGTAGCCGGCAGGTGGGAACGACACGTCCTTGGCCGCGTTCACGATCTTGAGCGGACGCGGCGCAATGAGCGCCCCCACGATCGGCAGGTCAAGCTGATACGTGTTCCAGAAGTAGATGCAGTCGCAATTCTCGCGCACCGAATCACCCGCGACGTGCGGGCCGACGGTCCAGGTGCCGTGTACAGGCGAGGCGGCTTTGAAGCGCTCGTCGACGGCGGCGGTAAACCAGGTAATGGCGCCACCGCCGGACCGCCCGGTGATCCCCGCGCGCTCCCGATCAATCTCCGGCCGTGTTTCGAGGTAATCCAATGCACGAATGGCATTCCAGACTTCGGCGCCCGCGGGCCCGTATCCCAACGAAAGCCAGTGCTCCATTCGAAGGTTGTGGATGCCATGATGAATGCCGGGAATCTCGCCGAACTCGATCGTGTCGAGCACGAACGCAGCAAAGCCGTTCTTCGCAAACCAAATTCCGTGATGCTGATATTCCGCCTTCGCGCCGGCAGGGTTGGGCGAGTGGCCCGTCACATAGACGATAGGGGGAACCTTACCTGAGGCTTTCGGCAGGTATAGGTTGCCGGTCACATAGAGCTTGGGGCGGCTTTCGAAAACGGTGTTCTCGACGCGATATCCCGGGCGCTCGAAGCCGCCTGTCACGCGCGCGTTCAGCGGCGTGCGAGACGGCATGGGATCGAGTCCCAGCATGTCAAGGAGTTGGCGGCGCACCTCCGGGCGGCGTCGCTTCCACTCTTCGAGATTGCCGATCCCCTTGAACTGATCGCGCGTAATCGCGGCGCCGCGCTGCTCGAGATTCTTCTTAAAGAGCTCGTAGCGTTGGGCAGGAGTGTGGCGCTGCGCGTCTAGCGTTAGCGCCACCAGGAAAAGTACCAATATGCGCAAAGCTTAGAAATCCAGTCTAAGCCCGAACAGCATAGAGCGGCCCGCCATCGCCGTGGTGACCAAGCCGAAGTCGCCCGCCTGGATATTCGTGGCAGGGTTGTTGAAGTTTGGCCGGTTGAAGGCGTTGAACATCTCCCAGCGGAACTGGAAGACTGCGCGCTCGCTAGCGAGCTTCCAGTTTTTGTGAAGTCCGGCGTTCCACACAATTTGACCAGGTCCGGTCAGAATGTTCCGCGCCGAGTTGCCGTAGAAGCCGCGACCGGTAGCGGGGAGTAAAAAGGCGTTGCGGTCGAAAACGGGTTGGCGCGCCTTAATTGAATCGCGCATGGCGTCCGAATCGAAATTGCCGTCGCCGATCCGGTCCGGGCGGCCGGAGAACTGGTTGGTGAAGGCTGGGTCGGCGTTTGAGTAGCTCGGACTGAGGCGCGCGCCGGTCACCATCGTAGTGATGCCGGCGAGTTGCCAGCCACCGATGACGTGGTCGAGCGGACGGGCCATGCCGCCGCCGAACCTCTGACCGCGCCCGACTGGGATATCGAGCACGTAGCTGAAGCGGAGCTGCTGGCGGCGGAGCGCCGGATCGTCACCGCGTTCCAGGTAGCGTGCATATTGGTTCTGCTGAATGCCGGCCGTGTAGCCGTTGAGCGTGGTATCGGTGAGGCCTTTCGCCCACGTGTAGTTGGCATTGAACCACAGGCCCTTTGACATGCGCCGGTCAGCTTGGATCGTGAAGCCGTGGTAATTTGCCGAACCGCCCGTCTGAATCAGGCTCGCGGTGTTGAAGCGCGGATACGGCCGACGCGCGGCGCTGAAAGGAATCGTGCTCGGCCGCAGCAGGTTGAGGTCCTCGCTGTAGGGGATGTTCAGCGAGCGCGTTCCGATGTAGCCTATGTCGACGGCGATGCCGAGAATCTGACGGCCTACGGAGAGATTCCACTGGTGCGTGCGCTCGTTGGGGAAGCGTGGGCTCAAGCCGCTAATCGTCTGCACGCCGGCGAAGGCCGATGTGGCCGCGAAAGGCTGAGGGAAGCGGATCGCCGGATTGTTCGGATTCTCGAGAATGAAGGTCTCGGTGGACTGCCAAGGGCCTCCCGTGGCGTTTAGCGCCAGCGAGCCCGGCCAGATCAACGTATAGATCCCGTAGCCTGCGCGCACGACCGTCGTCGCATCACCGAAGGGGCGAAACGCGAGGCCGATACGCGGGCTGAAGTTGTTCTTGTCCGAATACATCAGGCTCCGCTCGGGCAGGCCAGCGGAACTAGCAGTGCGAATCGGCAGCGTCGCCGCAACCTGCGGGACCAGATCCGTCGGGATGGACGAGCCGGCAGTCACCATGCTGCCCGTGGACGGATCGAACGTAAACATGCGATTGAATTTTTCGGTCCAGGTGTTCTGATACTCATAGCGGAGACCGAAGTTCAGCGTAATGCGCGGGTGCAGCTTGAAGTCGTCCTGAATATAGAAACCCGAATAGGTGCTCCGCGGATAGGCGTTCGGTCGCGCAATGGCGCGAGTCGCTCCGCTCGGCCACCCGAGCAGGAAGTTGGCGTAGCTGAAACCAGTGAGACGATCGTCGAACGAGTGGGAACCGCGAATCCCGAGCGGCTTGTTTTGATTGTTCACCTGCAGACGGCGGATGTCGCCACCGAACTTGATATTGTGGCGGCCCTTGAACCAGGACACATTGTCGATGATCTGATAGGTGTTCTGCGCCGTGTAGGCTTGATTGCGGCTAGTACTCGTGGCAAAGGGAGCCATGCCGCCGAACGTGAACTGCGGCATGCTGCCGATGGCAGGATCGTTATCGGGGTTGTCGATTCCTTGGATGCCCAGCTGCGAAAGCACGTCGACTCCGAAGTTGTAATCCCGCTGATTGCTGAAGGTACGATTGAAGCCGAGCTTGGCTTCGTTCACTAGCGTTGGGCTGAACGTATGCGTATCGGAAACAACGACGCTGCGGCCGGGAATGTTGCTAAGCACGCTGCCCGCGCCCCAGCCATTCTTCATCGGTCCACGATACGTGTCTCCGTTAGTCTTCGTGATGCCGACGCGAGCGAATATCAGGTTCTTCGCGCTGAGCTTGTGATCGGCGCGGAAAGAATAGACATCCGAATTGTATGCCCCGCCAGGATCGGCGTAGAAGTTGTTGGTCAGTTGCAGCGCGCCTTGGCCGGGCTGGTTCGGATCGGGGTATAGCAGATCCTGGAGCTTCTGCGAAACCGGGCTAATTCGGTTGGCCGGGATGCGATTACCTGAAAAGGGTGCCCCGCCATTCAAGGGATCGACCAGCGTGACGCCGGGCAGCGCCGAAAAGTCGCCGCTTCGCATTGCGGGTGTCGGGACGATCGTGAACATGCGATTGCCCACCCGATAGCGGGCGCCACTATAGGAGACGAAGAAGAAGGTCTTATCGCGGCCGTCGTACACCTTGGGAATGTACATTGGCCCGCCGCCATTCATCGCGAACATGTTGTGATTGGTGAAGGACACCGGAACGCGGTCTGCCCAACTGCGCGACGAGAACTTGCTGTTGAAATTACCCCAATAGAGCGATCCGTGCGGCGAATTCGTGCCGGACTTGCTGACAGCGGCGAACTGTGCGACTTGCGCATATTCGGCGGATGAGTTCGCGGTTAGGATCTTGATCTCCTGAAAAGTTTCGATGTCGCCCGAAAAGCCGTTGGCTGTATTCCGGCTGTTCACCATGTCGTTCACGGAGATGCCGTCCGCGGTGAAGTTGTTTGCGGTGTCGCGGGCTCCGTTCACTTCGAAACCACTGGTGCTCTGCACACCCGCGGTGACGTTGGTAATGTTGGCCCAGCCGCGGCCGAAAACGCTCAACGGTAGCTGCGCAAAATCACGCGCGGTCTTGAGATTTGAGAGCGTGACCGTCTCCGTCTCTACCTGGGAGGTGCCGCCTTCCACCGTTACGGTGCTCGCAATGTCACCGACCTCGAGCTTGACGTCGATACGTTTAATCTGTGCGCTGGCCAGATCGATGCGAGTCTGGCTGAAGCCGCGAAATCCGGTGGCCGCTACCTTCACTTCATAGAAGCCGGCTTCGAGGCCAGAGACCCGGTAGTCTCCGCTGTCATCGGTCTTGAACTCGCGAACGAAGTTGGTGCCCTCGTTGCGAATGGTGACCGCCGCGTTCGCCATTGGCGCTCCACTGGAATCGGTCACAGTGCCGAGCAGGCTGCTTTGCGTCGATTGCGCGTACAGCGGCAAAAGCGCGGAAAGTGCGAGGAGATAATAACGCTTCATACTGAGCACTCCTTAATGAAGCAGAGGCTTCTTGGGCCCTGAATTCTTTCAGTCAGTGTAATTGCATCGCCTGCGAGTGTCAATGCTCACAATCGACTATGCAAGCTGACGTTCTCGAAGCAGGTGAGGAAATTGGACAGGACGAGAGCCACGGCTCCCATAATGGTTGAGTCATCCCCGTGGCGCGCAGTCACAATGCGGAGCTCACCGAGATACAAATTGCGGAGGTGTTTGTGCAGGACCTCCCACACCACGTCCTGAACGAGATCCCATCCCGAGGCTAAGTAGTCTCCAATCACGATTGTCTCGGGATCGAACACTTGCTTGACGTTGACGAATCCGGTGGCAGCGAACGTGGCTGCGCTGCGAAGACACTCGTACGCCGCGGCATCGCCCGCACGCGCTCGGGTTACAATCTCCTCCGGCCTTACTCTAGAACCACTGCGTTCGGCGTACATTCGCTGCAATGCACGGCCCGACGCGTATTCCTCCCAGCAGCCGGTGTTGCCGCAAGGGCACGGCCGTCCGCCGGGAAACAGGATCGTGTGACCGAACTCGGCCGCCTGGCCGGTTGGACCTTGCAGCAATTTGCCGTCGATGATCACTCCGGTGCCCAAGCCGTCCCGCAGTGTAACGAAGACAAAGTGGTTCATCGGCTCGACACCTGGAGCGGTGAACCATTTCTCCGCGAGCGCGGCGAGGCGAGCGTCATTCCCAAAGAAGAAGGGTAGCGAGATCCCGTCGGAGAGGATGCGTCCGGCGTCCACGTCGTACCAGCCCCAATTTTCCGCGGCGTAGACTTTGCCGGATGAACCGTCGAGAGTGCCGGGGAGACTGACCCCTACGCCAATAACCGAGTGGTGGCGCGAGATCTTCCGGCTCATTGCGATAATCGCTGCTCGTACCCGCGCAAGGAACACCTTCGGATGGGAATCGAAGGCCACGGCCTCAGAGCGCAGAAATTTTCCGTCGAGATCCGCGGCCACCACGAGCGCGTTGGGAGCGGCAACTTCCACGCCGATCGCCACCATCGCCTCGGGCCTTAGCCGAAGCGCACCGGGGCGCCGGCCCAATCCTGCCCCTCCGCCGCCTCGCTCCTCCGCGATCCAGCCGCGTCCCATCATGCGGTTGACGATGAGCGTGATGGAACTGGGAGAGAAACCGGTTTTCCGAGCCACGCCGGATCGCGACAATTCAGGATTCTGCCGAATGATGTTTAGCACCAGGCGCTCGTTCGCCTCACGCATGTCGGACTTGCGCAGCGCCCCGCGCGTAGTGAGCGTGACAATGGACATGACTGACCAGGATACCTTTTTTCAGTTTTCGAAATATATCTGCGAGCGTGAAGTGCCCTATGAATCGTCGTTAGACGAGCTCAAGGATCACTTCTAGCCACGACCGACAGGCCTCATAACATCTGACGAACCGAACGGTAAAGCCACCCATGGGGGCACGGTGTTGCCCCCGTCGGTAAGACGCCGATTCTGGTCACTAGCATCTTCTCTCCCGGCTTGTGCAAATGCCGCTGTCTTTGTGATAGAAAGCTTGCCGTCCGGAGACCGGGTCTCACCGGAACTCAGTGCAGGTTGTTCGGTCCATGGCCAGAGCGGCAGCACTCAGAACGCCACCCGTAGTAGCCAGGCGGTGACGTGACCACGCGCAGTTTGCGCTCAGTCCAGACGGTCAGACTTCAGGCGAGTTCATCTTCCACATCGCAGCGAGGGATTATCTTGCGTCAGCCCCCCGGCGAGAATGATCAATTCCGGGTCCAAAATTTGCGTGAGAATGGCGCATCCTTGGGCGAGATGCTTGGCTAACATCCGAATGGCCTCGCAAGCCTGACCATTTCCCAGTCGCGTCGCGAGACACACTTGAAGGTAGTATGGATCGAGCGATATGAGTCGAACCCGAAGTGGAGTGATCTCGAACTGTCAGAAATCGAACGTCGCACCCCTGAGTCGAGGAAACTGTGACCGTTGAGCTGACGCGCCGTGAACCGCTCATGCCGACAATTAAGGATCCGCTTGCGTACAGTTGATCATTGCCGATCCCGCTCGAGAACTTCTGGTGACTGCGGCGAATCCACTGCCACCCACTTGGCGAGAATCGCACGACGTTATTGAAGGTTACTTCCGCGTGCATCCCGTTCGCAGGCTGCATCGTCCCGTGCCGCGCCGCTATGAGGATCGCAAATCTTGTGGTGGTGGCAAAACTGTGTCCAAACCCCATCTGTTTGGGATATCAGGGGTTACTGATTGAGCGAAGGCAGCTTCCCCAAGTTATTGATAACAAGCACTTCCGAATAGAGCGAATGGAGGGCTTGGAGACAAGGAACGTTCTTCGTAATCAGCAGGTCGCCGGTCCGACTCCGGCGGGTGGCTCCAGGACCCAGAATCGGCTCTCGGCCAACAACGGGGGAGTCCCCAGAATCCCAGACCGGGGATCATGAGCTAAGTGGAGGGGGCAATTTAGAGGCGCTCCATCAGGCGGAGGAGGAGACGGGCGTGGCGCTCGCGGCGTCGACCAGCAAGCAGTGTGGCGATGCTTCCGATGGCCGCGCCGACGATGAGAGCGATTAGCGACTTGGGCATGGCTTTGTACGAATGTATAGCCTATGCCACCGAGAATCAAGGCATGCCCAAGCCAAAGCGATCCCGCCGGGATGCGACGCGCCTGAGCTGATACAATCCACCCATCTCTGAAAAAGTGGGATCGATGATTTCCTGTATCGCCTTTCTCACTCTCGCCATCGCTTCTGCCCTTTCGGCGCAACGCGGCGGCGATGATGGTGCATATATTGGATCGGAGTCCTGCGCACGCTGCCATGCCGCACAATATGCCGCGCAGGCAACCACCGGCCATGCGCGTTCGCTGCATAAAGCGGCATCGCATCCGCTGATCGCTTCAGTGCTCTCCGCCGAAGAGTTGACTCGCCCGCCCAATTTCCAGTTTCGTTTTCAGCTCCTGCAGGAGCACCTCCGCGTGAAGGCTCACGACGGCCAGAACGTAATGGACATTCCCGTTGACTGGGCTTTTGGAGCCGGCGATCAGGCGGTGACGTTCGTTTCGCGGATAGATGAGAACTGGTATCTGGAACACTACTACTCGTTCTATGCGGCGACTGGCCGTATGGCCCCGACCGCGGGACACAGCGGCCTGCGGCCGAAGACTCTTCCCGAAGCTATGGGCCTACCCTACAAAACATCGGATCCCGAAACGGGCATTCGAGGGTGTTTCGAGTGCCATTCGACAGGCCCTTTGCGGGTAGACACGCGTAGCGGATTACAGCCACTGGAAACTGGAGTACGCTGCGAGTCTTGTCACGGAGCGGGCCGCGCGCATGCGGCAGCGGCCGCCAGTGGATCTCCGGAGAGGGCGCGCCAAACAATTCTCAATCCGAAGCGGTTTTCCGCAACCGCGTTGAATGAGTTTTGCGGCCGCTGTCACAGGCCACCCGGCGCTTCGGGGGCGGCAATCGACTGGAGCTATTCCTGGAACGTGCGGCATCAGCCCGTCTACTTCAGTCAAAGCAAATGCGTGGAGCGCAGCGGAGGTAAGCTCTCGTGCTTTACGTGTCACGAGCCGCATCAGCCGTTGCAAAAGAGTAGCGCCGTCTACAATGAGCGCTGTCTCGGCTGTCACGCCGACGTCCACAAGGGGGACAATCGCAGGAACTGCATCGACTGCCATATGCCGCGCGTCTCGCCGCAGCCGGCGCTCCGATTTACGAACCACTGGATTGGCATTTACGGCGAGGGTTCCAAGTTGAAACCGCGTTGAAACGCGACAAGGTTGGGACCGCGTCTTGACCCACACGAGTTCCCAAGCCTATACTCGGTCTACTTTCCCGTTAGGGGGTGTTATGACGAAAGCGATTCTCGTGCTTTGCGCGTTGTGGCTGGGAGCGATTCCCGCCCTGGCCCAGCAGGTTACCGGATCCATCACCGGCAGCGTAGCCGATTCATCCGGCGCCGCGGTCCCGGGCGTTCAAGTGAACCTTTCCAACCAGGACACCGGCCTGCGGCGCTTGGCCGTGAGCGATCAGGATGGCAACTTCCGGTTCCTTGTTGTGCCTCCCGGCAACTATTCCGTCGATGTATCGCACCAAGGTTTCAGGGGCGTGAAGCGGGACGGAATTGTCGTGGAAGCGGACCGTTCGCTCGCGGTTCCGGTTGTACTGGAAGTCGGCACCGTGAGCGAAGTGGTGGAAGTGCGCGGGGGCACACCATTGCTGGAACCCAACACCTCCTCGCTGGGCACCGTCATGGACAGCCGGAAAGTGGAGGAACTGCCGCTGAACGGCCGCAATCCGCTCGGCCTTGCCAACCTGATTCCGACGGTGCGCGGCATCGGATTCTTCGGTGGTCAGGTTCTCTCAAGCTGGCGCTTGGCTGCCGTCAGCATTGGCGGGGGTCCGGCCCTTGCGAATGGCTTCCTGGTCGATGGCATCGCCAGCGAGAAGCTCACGGTAGGGGGCACGCAGACATTCCTCTCGATCGACTCAACGCAGGAGTTCAAGGTACTCACCAACGCCATGTCCGCCGAGTTCGGGCGCACAGCCGGCGGAATCATCAGCATCGTCAGCAAGGGCGGAACGAACGAGTTCCACGGGAATCTATTCGAATTCCTCCGCAACGACAATCTCAACGCTAACGATTTCTTTTCCAACAAGGCGGGGCGTACTCGCGGCGCGCTCTCCTACAATCAGTTTGGCGGCACCATCGGCGGCCCCATCAAGCGCAACAAGCTCTTCTTCTTTTTCAACTACGACGCTTTTCTCGAACGCCGCCTGAGCCAGGCCACCATCACCTCGCCAACTCTGCTAGAGCGAAGCGGCGACTTCTCCGACACGCGCACCGCCAATGGTGCACTCATTCAGATCTTCGATCCCACCACCACGCGCGCCGAGGGGTCAGGTTTCGTTCGCACGCCATTCGCCGGCAACCGCATTCCGACCAATCGCATCGACCCGGTCAGCCGCAATGTCCTGACGTATTACCCAGTGCCCAATCTTCCTGGAGCCGCAAACACCAGGGCGCAGAATCTTTTCCTGCAAGGAGCCGGGCCGATTGACCGGAACGCGGTGACCGGAAAGATCGACTACAACATCAGCGACTCGCAGCGCGTCAGCGGACGCTACACCTGGGACGATCTGAACTGGCAGTTCGCGCGACTTTGGGGTACGCCGGCCGAGCCGGATGGCCGTGCCGTGTTGATTCCCCGCAATAGTCTCTCCATTAATTACAACGCCACCATCTCGCCGTCCCTGCTGCTCGAAGCCCGAACCGGCTTCAATCGTGAAAACGAACATTTCTTCACGCCGAGTGAGGGTTTTGACATTACCACCCTCGGCATGCCCGAAGCGTTCAAACGCCAGACATATGTTGGCAAGGGCGCGGACACGGGACGTTTCCCGTACATCGACTTGCGTGCGGATGCATCGTTGTTCGGCGCAATCGCTTCACGAGGCGGGCCATCGAATACCATCGTCAACAGCGTTGCGATCACGAAGATCAAGGGCTCCCATACCATCAAGACCGGCTATGAGCGCCGGTTCTATGCGGCAAATGATTATGGCCGCGAGTATTCGGTCGGCAACTACACCTTTAACCGCGGTTTCACGCAGGGTCCGAACCCGCTACAGGCAAATGCCAATGCTGGTTTCACAGTGGCCTCGTTTCTTCTGGGCACGCCTGCCAGCGCTTACGCGCGCTTGCAGACCGACGGCACCGCGAGTGTTAAGTACAACGCTCTGTTCGTCCAGGACGACTGGAAGGTAACACGGCGCCTCACGCTCAATCTTGGATTGCGCTGGGAGCACGAAGCTCCGCCCACGGACCGCTACAACGTGCTCACCAACTTCGATCCGAACATCGAATCGCCCTTGAAGGTACCAGGCCTTGCTTTGCGGGGAGGACTGACCTTCCCTGGCGTCGGCGGCGCGAGCCGTAGTCTCACCGAATCCAGCTACAAGAATTTCGGCCCCCGTTTCGGATTCGCCTATCAAGCCAACTCAAAGACGGTGGTCCGAGGCGGTTTCGGCATTATGTACATCCCGATCACCGTGTCGCTACAGCGCACCGGGTACACGCTGGACACGCCGTTCGTCGCCAGTCTAGACGGCGGGTTGACCCCGCAGGACCGCTTGAGCAATCCGTTCCCCTCCGGCCTTACTCCACCGACCGGCAGCTCCCTGGGCGCCCTTACGAACGTGGGAGCAGCGGCGGCGGGCCAATTGAGGGACGTCAAACGCGGCTACACCGAGCAATGGAACTTCACGGTGCAGCACGAGCCATGGAATAACTGGCTCTTCGAGGCGGCCTGGGTTGGCAATCACGGTGTGCGTCTGTTCGGCGATGGCCGCAACCTGAACTTCCTCTCGGACGCCAACTTCGCTCGCGGGGCCGAACTGGCGCAGAACGTCACGAATCCGTTCCGGGGGATTATCACCACCGGCCCCCTCAGCGGCGCCACCATCACGCGCTCGCAGAGCCTGATGCCATTTCCGCAATTTACGGCGGCCACGGGAGGTTATTCGTTCCTCAATAACTCCATATATCACGCTCTCGCGGTGAAAGTTGAAAAGCGCTTCTCCGCAGGCTTTTCAGTATTGGTCGCCTACACAGCCTCGAAGCTGCTAGACGACGGCACCAACTCCACGCAGGTACGGCCTGGAGCCGCTTTCGTCACTGTCCCGCAGAACTGGAACAATCTCCGCGCCGAGCGCAGCAAGAGTCCGCAAGATGTTCCGCAGCGCATGGTGGTCAGCGCTCTTTGGGCGCTGCCATTCGGCAAGACCGGTCATGCACTCACCCGGCACATCGCCGGCGGTTGGCAACTCAACGCAATCCAAACCATCGAAAGCGGCACACCCATTTCGCTATCGGCGACGGTTACCGGAGGCGGTAACCGCCCGAATGTCGTGCCCGGCGTTGCCGCAAAGCTGGACAATCCGACAATCGACCGCTGGTTCGACACGAACGCGTTCTCAAACCCGGCGGGTTATACCTTCGGCAACGTTTCCCGCACGCTTCCCGATATTCATAGCGACTCGCTTTACAACCTCGACCTGTCGCTGTTCAAGAACTTTCACTTCGGCGAAAAGATGTCGCTCCAATTTCGCGCCGAGGCCTTCAACGCGACGAACTCTCCCACTTTTGATACGCCAGGCAGAGTCTTGAATAGCGCAACTTTCGGAGTGGTAACAGCCACGGCTTTTAATCCAAAGCCGCGCGAAATTCAGCTCGCACTCCGCTTCCTATTCTGAAAAAACAGGATTGGAAGGTCCCAACGTATGGCCACGGGTCTCGTACATTACGAGAGCCACCGTCACGCCTGAAAGGAAGGTCAGCGCGCCAACCGCTCCGATGGCTAACCTCAATCCGAAAAGATCTGCCAAGCTCCCGGCCAACAACGCGCCAACTGCATACCCTGCGTCCCGCCAAAGCCTGTAAACGCCGACTGCCGATGCCCTCCACGCCGGATGTGCTACATCGCCGACGGCAGCCAGCAGAGCCGGATAGACCATCGCCGTCCCCAATCCGAGCAGCACGGCGGAAACTGACCAAGGTGCGAAACCTTCCGCGCCAAGGATCAGAGATATGCCAAACGCCTGTACGAGCATTCCGGAAGCGATCATCCATTTCCGTCCCAGCCGATCCGACAGACCGCCGGTCAGAAGTTGCGCAGCTCCCCAGACCGCTGGGTAGAGGGCGGCGAGGAATCCGATATGCTCCATCGGTAAACCGAAAGAAGCGAAATAGAGAGGGAACAAACCCCAAGCCATCCCGTCGTTCAGGTTGTTGACCATTCCGGCTTGGCTAACCGAGAAGAGAGCACGGTCCTTCCAACTGGTAAGCAGCAGAACGTTGGCCAAGGTGGATTTGTTATCAACGGGGTTATTCAATTGCCTGGCTTCGAGGTGCACATGGTGGATCGATTCGCGCACAAAGATCGTGGACAGCACCAGACCGCAACAGGCAATCGTCTCACCCATCCAGAACAGCGTCTCGCGCAGGCCCAGCCAACCGGCGAGGTAGCCGGATACGAATGCCGCGATTGAGACAGCAATGTAGCCTGACGCTTCATTCAGACCCATTGCAAACCCGCGGCGCGCCGGACCAACCAAATCGATCTTCATGATTACCGTGGTTGACCAGCACAGGCCCTGGTTTATTCCGAGCAGCACGTTTGCAAAAACAACCCAGGCCCAAGAAGGCGCCACAAGTATCAAGATCGGAACCGGCAGAGCGAATGCCCACCCGATAACGAGCACCCTCTTCCGGCCCCACCGCTCACCGAAGTGGCCCGCAAACAAGTTCGCGATCGCTTTGGTCAGGCCGAAGGTGACGATGAAGGAGAGTATCGCCGCGCGGGACGCCAGTCCTAGTTGGCGCTCGGCCAGTAGTGGCAGGATCACCCGCTCTATACCGACCATCGCGCCGACAAAGGCGTTCACGGCTACTAACAGGGCGAACTGTTGCCAGTTTGCCTTAAGCCCGAGACGAACGGAATCTGAATCGGCTGCTGGTTCTAGTCCTGGCTTACGAGATTGCACAGCGGTTCGCTCCCGCCTCGAGATCCGTCGGGTCGGATTCGGGCCAGTCGCCGCTTTCGTTGATCCCTGTAATAGCCGCATAGTTCGGAGGCGTTTCCGGAATCCGCGCCAGAACCCGGTTCACGAACTCCTCTTCGGAGGAAAGCCAGCTTCCAAGCCGGCTCCTGACTTCTCCAAGCGGGGCAGTCAAGACTCTTTCATTAAAGGAAACGGGCGCCGATGTATGCCCCGGAAACACAAGGAGTCGTGGGTCGAGGGAAGTTAGCTGCCCGAGTGACTTGAAAAGCAGCCGGGCTCTGATCTCCATCTCCTCACGGCTGGCATGGAGATCGGGCCGACCCACGCCGTTGAGAAAGAGAGTATCGCCGGAAAACAAGCCCACGTGAGGAATGAGGTATGTCACACTCTCATCCGTGTGACCCGGCGTCGCGAGAACCTCGATCCAGGTAGATCCGAGAGGGAGCCGGTCGCCGCCCGCTATCGACTTGTGTGGATAGCTCACTCGATTCTGGCGCGACAGCATCAGTTCAGCGCCGCTCATCCCGGCGAGGCGCCGGCTGCGCGACAGATGGTCCGCGTGGATATGTGTGTCGAGAACGTAACGGATATCGGCGCCGTCGCGATTTGCCAGGGAGACGTACACTTTCGGATCGACCGAGGCATCGATCACTGCAGCTTCGCCTTCGGCCCGAATGAGGTATGAGAGACAACCCTTACCTGTCCGGCGAACTTGCGTAATTTCCAGAGGCCCAAACGAGCACGATGCGGTGTTCCATGCGACGCTCCAGGCTTTCATGCCACCGCGCAGCGTCAGAGCAGGGATTCCTCGCTGTTCGCTCAGCAACTCGGCTGCCTTCATGCTTGCGCGGCCGAGATTACAAACGGTCACGACCGGCCGGTCAGTGGGAAGGCTCTCGTCCAAAAGCGGGCCCAATGATCCAGCTTTGAGGGCATCGTAAGCATCAACGTGCCGGCTCCCTGGAATCCACCAGGCGCCATGCTCGTGAGCGGGTCGAACGTCCAGCACCGTGACGGGCTTTCCTTGCGCAAGCCATCCCGTGAGCGTCTCAACGTCGATTTCCTGGCTCATGCGGCTCCTCCGGCGATGCTCGCGGCGTCCTCCGTTGGAAGCCCGATGACCTTCCACTCGGGGAACCCGATTTCCAACCGGTGCGCGCGGTGACCTCTGTTACGGAGCACGCGCACGGCCTCGTCGGCAAACACACAGTAGGGCCCGCGACAATACGCCACGATGGTCTTCCTCTTAGGGAGCCGCTTCAGTTGCTCCTCCAGTTGGTCAAGCGGGATGGAGAGCGCCCCAGGGATATGGCCGCTGGCGTATTCGACATCGGGGCGGACGTCGATAAGGACGACATCGCCCTTCTTGAGCCGGGCACGCAGCTCATCCATCGTGATCGCCTCAAGTGAATTTCGTTCCCGGAGGAACTTTCTGACGAGAAGTTGTACCTCGGCCACTTCCTCCTCTCCGAACTCACGCAATGCCAGCCACAGCTTGAGCGCGCGCTCGTTGGTCAGACGGTATCGTGCATACAAGCCGTCCCTTCGCATGTCAACCAAACGCGCGGAGCGCAGCACCTGCAGGTGCTGCGATGCATTCGCAACGGTCAGTCCAACCTGGTCCGCGAGCTCTTCGACGGAGCGCTCGCCTTGAGCCAGGACTTCGAGTAATTCCAGCCGGCGGCCACTCGACAGCGCCTTGGCGGCTCGAGCGAACTGCTCGAAGAGCGCGTCTTTGAATTCCCGTTTGGATTCCCACTTCATGCTATTATTCAATCAATCAATTGAATACTTGTCAATGGCAGTCTGATTCAATGAGGAGGATCATGGGGTTCTACCAAGAGCGCGTCGTGCCACATCTGGTCAATTTGGCGATGCGGAACCATCAGCTCGCTCCGTATCGGGACCGAATGGTAGCCCAGGCAGAGGGTCGTGTGCTCGAGATTGGTGTTGGCTCCGGGCTAAATCTTCCTCTCTATACAAATCGCGCGAAGGAAGTTCTTGGTCTCGAGCCGCATCCAAAGCTCCTTAAGATGGCATCCGAGAAGGCCGGCCAGGTTCCGTTCAAGCTGATTGAGGGATTCGCGGAGTCAATTCCGTTAGATGATGCCAGCGTCGATACAGTCGTCACCACTTGGACGCTTTGCGCGATTCCGGATGTGACGGCTGCCCTTGCGGAGATGCGTCGCGTTCTAAGGTCAAGTGGACGACTGCTGTTTGTGGAAGACGGGCTGTCACCCGATGCGAAGGTGAGCAAGTGGCAGGATCGGCTTACACCCGTCTGAAAAGAGTCGCCGGCGGGTGCCACCTGAACCGTCCGATTGCGGCGCTGGTTGAGGCCGCTGGATTCGATGTTTCGCAATTGGAAACCGGCTATATGCGAGGTCCAAAGCCGATGACTTTCATGTATCAAGGCGCCGCTCAGGTGAGCCGGAATGCTGCGCGCAAACTCACTGCGCAGGTGGAGTAACCCGAACTAGAGTGGCGATATCGCTGCGCGCAGTTTCGTAATGGAACTGCACTGCGTACCAGCCAGCGCGCATTCCGCTCATCCAGCGGCGGTGATCGGGCATCCCGCCGGATAAGTGCGCGCGCTCCTCAGACACCATGTTTCC
>DASRHX010000811.1:0-2441 GCA_035650295.1 Bryobacteraceae bacterium
CGTCCATGGGCTGCTCCTTGACCCTGGGCCCCGGCTCGATGGTCTGAAAGATCACATCGTTCTCGATTACGGGGGCCGGATCCGGCGCCGGCATCGGCGGCGGTGGCGGCGCCACCCTGGCGGCCACAGCTACGGGCAGCACTGGCGGCTCCTCGTCGGGAACCTCGTCCGTGAGGTCGAGCACATCCAGCTCCGTGACGGGTTGGGCAACCGCGACTCTGACCGGGGCAGGCTCCGCGACCGACTGTGCTTTCACCGATGTTGCCTTCGGCGGCGATTTGCCGTCGGCAGGCTGGTCCTCGGAAATGATCTTGCGGATGGAGGCGAGGATTTCCTCCATGGTGGGTTCGGTCTGCTGGTTGGTATTCGCCTGGCTGCTCATGCGCTCACTTTCGGCCCGACAACGACCGACCCTAAGCCAGAAATCCTTCGAAAGCCATATTGGTCAGTACGCGGCTCTATGACGCCAGGCAACTGTGCCAAGCCGTATCAACGGCTTAGAACGCGAAGCTTCGTGCGCGCTCGAACCCCGGGAGCACAGGCAAGTCGGCGTCGAACGTGCTTCGTTCGCTGATCGCGCCCACGTCCTTCAGATACATCCGCGCGTGACCGGCGGCACCGTCTCTCACGACACAGACGAGCCGGCCACGGTTGCTCAACTGCTCGATCAGGTTGTCCGGAGCGCGCTCGACCGCTCCATTGAGGAAGATCACGTCATAGGGAGCCTTCGCCCGCAGTCCCTCGTTCAGCTTCTCAACGGCAAGTTCCGCGTTGCGAAAATTCTGCAGATTCGTGCCGGCCATCTCCGCAAGGTCTCGGTCATGTTCCAGGCCAATCACGTGCGCGGCGAGGTGCGAGAAGACCGCCGTGGAATATCCTGTGCCACAGCCGACATCGAGCACGCGATCTTCGGGGCGGATGGCGGCAAGCTGGGCCATCTTGCCGAAAGACCGAGGATCCAGCAGCACGCGACCGTTCCCGAGCGGGATGCAGCCCTCCATATAGGCGAGAGGAGCGAGATGAGCGGGCACGAACGCCTCACGCGGAATCGAGAGGATCGCCCGGATGAGACGCGGGTCCGTGACATCATTGGTGCGGAGCTGCGTCGCCACCATATTGGCGCGCTGTTGGGCGCTATCGAGCATGGAATCTTTCCGAGGTGGGCCGATTGGCGCGGCTTATACTCCAGCCGCCGCTCTTCGAAGAAGACATTTCGGCGCCGATTGTCGCTCGAGCGCGCAATCTGGTATGACGCGCCCCAAGGCCACGTGGCGGAGTGGTTACGCAACGGTCTGCAAAACCGTGTACTCCGGTTCAATTCCGGACGTGGCCTCCACCTTTTCCAATAAAATATAGTTACGCATCGTCCCCCGCAGGCGGAGGGGGAATCAGCACGGATCCGGGTTTTGGACCGCTCGGAACTGAATTGTTAATCAATGATCCTTTATATCCCGTCCCCGCTCTCCTTTTGATCCGCGAGGACCCCTTGGCAAACGAAAACGTGGACGGTCTCAAACGCTCACGGGCGAAATTGATTGAACAACGCCGAGCGTTGGTGAAACGGGATTGCACCTCCGATCGCAATGAGGGTTTTTCGGAACGCATCGTCGCGATTCAGGCCGCGATTGAAGCAACCGACCGTGCGATCGCGGAAGAAGAACAGCTTGCCGCGCAACACCGGCACGACGGTGACTTGGCAGCGGCCTAATGGCCGAATCGGCCGGCCGCAGGACTTGCTCCACCCTGCGCAAGTGATTCGCCGAGCCCCCGACGCCGTTTCATTTGATGATTCGCGCGGAATTTCCGCCGAAGGTTAGGGGCGAAATAGTTCCGTTAACTATTTCTTTACCAAATCAGTTCAGTCTCCCGCTTGTCTTCCCTTGAAGACACCCCACCATTACCCAATGCCTTGGGGGCCGGATGCAAATCCGGCCCCTCCTTTTTGTACAATTTGATTCGTTTTCGAATCACTTCTGTCCGTTGGTCTTCGGCTTGTTTCGCCGTCCCCACCAGACTTCGGCGCGGCGGCGCTGACGGCGAACGATGGCAAGGTCGATCGAGAGCACCAAGAGGCCCAACGGAATCATCCAGAATCCCAGGATCGGCAGGAACCCGACCATGCCTCCGATCACCAGGGCCACGCCGAGCGCCACGCGCCAGGTGCGGGATTGCGGTACGGGAACGGAGAAGCGCCCTATCGTGATGCGCCGAGGGGGCGGCGGAACTGTATCGGTCTCGCTCAATGTTGCACGGCCCTTCGCTGTCAATTTGATATAGCCATCGCTCCTGGGCTGCGCTAGACACGGGTCCCAAGGTATTCCCCGGTAGCTCAGTCGGTAGAGCAAGCGGCTGTTAACCGCTGGGTCGCTGGTTCGAGTCCGGCCCGGGGAGCCACTTCATCACAGTCTGGTTGAAAAATGCTTCGCGGTTCCGCGGCGATT
>DASRHX010000812.1:0-4123 GCA_035650295.1 Bryobacteraceae bacterium
CGTCTCCCGAACTCCCCGCCCAATGGTTGGTGTTCGAATGGGTGAGCGTCACGTAGCGCACGCCAAGGTTGTAGAACTGCCGCAGCAGCCGCGGAGAGTTCTCGATCGCGTGCCCGCCTTCCAGACCAATTAGCGCCGCGATCTTCCCTGACGCGTGAATCTGTTCAATCTGTGCCGCCGTGGTGGCGAGCGCGAAATCCTTCTGGTGGGCCTCGATGATGTCGTGCCGGATCGTGTCGATCATCTCTAGCGCCCGATGCGCGGATTGGTTCGTCTTCTCGTACGTTCCAGAAACGTACGCCGCAAAGAAAACCGCTCCCACGCCGCCCTTGCGGAGTCGAACCAGATCGGTATGTCCGCTCGTCCGCGCCTTGGAAATATCCATGCCCTTCAAGGTGTCGGTCGTCACGTCGTTGTGCGTGTCGATCAGCAGCGCCGAACGATGAACGCGGGCCACGTCGGCGTCGGTAACTGTCTTACGGGTCTGCGCCCCAGTGCCCCACGTCAAGAGCATCAACAGCGGCGTAAGATATACGGCCTTCACTCCGTCAGAGTAACAGGCGCCGGCGCGCGCCCATTCCGCGCATTATGAACCGCCGCCGCCGAGAACACGCCCGCCATGCCGAAGTTGGCCACTGCGGCGTACCGCCCCGACTCCGGCGCCCGCCTCACCAGGAACCATTGTCCGGCCAGCGCCGAACCCGTCACCAGCGACTTAATCGCAAGGCCCCGACTCCCAAACCGTCCATCCGTGCTCCGCAGAGCTGGATTCAACTCTCGCTTCCCGTACGAAGTCACCACGTCCGCTACCGCCGCAACTGCCAACACGGCCAGCGAGGCCTTCCACAGACGAGGCGCCCGCGCCACCGGCCGTTCGGGCGGCCGGTCCCTCCGCAACCGTTCCACCAATGCGGAACTTGGTATCGAGCCCGGATTGGCTAGGGATGGTTCGGCGCCGGGCAATGGAAGGATGGTCAAGGCCACCAGACCTGCAAACAATCGCATAAAGGCTCCTGCGCGGGTGGTTCCCACACATCGTAAAACGGATGTATTGCGATTGTTCCGCGAGTCGGCTCGCGCGGCAATTCAGGAGATTCCCAAGGCTATCCCCTCGGAGATAACCGGACTACAGCGAATTCATGAAATTCACCAGGTCCTGCTTGTCCTGGGCGCTCAGACCCATGTTGAAGCGCGTGTTGTAGAACTCGACGAGCTCAAGCAGCGTTGCCGCATTCCCGTTGTGGAAGTAGGGCGCGCGTGCTGCCAGACCATTCATTCGTGGAACTTTGAACTTGCCAAGGTCGTTACACCTGCCAGTAATGAGCCCCACGCCAGGATCGGTGGTCTGAAATTCGTCATAGGTCGCGCCATTCACCGTTACCGGATTGCTGAAGAAGCCGATTGAACCCGGAGGGCAAAGGAACGAGAACAACGGTTGATCCGCGGTTGGAGGGAGCGTCGACACAGCCGGCTGGTTGCCGCTTTTGTCGGACGTGCTGTTATCGCCGATGCCGAGGTGTCTGCCGCCTGGAGCGAAATCGCTGCCGACATTTAGAATGTTGTGGCAACTGGAGCAGGTCGAGATTGGCAGCGTGCCCGTGATACCGCCGGCATCATTAAAGCCCCTAACACCAGTGATAGCGAAAGTTCGCGTGTTGAAGATCAACTGGCCTCGTGCGATCGACATTCGCGCCGCGCTGTTGAGGAGTGGGAGAATCCACGCGTTGAATGTGTTGAAGGTAAGCGGAGTGACCGGCGTTGGGACAAAGTTCAATCCGATTGTGGCGAGGAAGACAGGCCCGCCGGTGGCGCCACCGGCGGAGAGGTTCCCCGCGGCGGTGCTGTAGCTCTGAGCAGTGAAGAGCCCTGTCTCAAAGGCGACGCCTTGCGTAACTTGCACGCTGCCTGGAGCGGTTGTGGCCTGAGCGTGGCCAAGAGTCGCATCGATGAATTGACTATCGAGGTTCGGTTCCCGCCCATCCCACATGATCGTTCCTTGAGGCTGGATGGCGCCCGTAGCCGGATCGAGCGTGGCGTTCCGTGTGAGGTTGGTGGAGCTGAGTATGCGGCGGTACATGGAGATCATCCCTGCCGGCAAGCCGTATTTTGGGCTGTTCTCGCATCCGTAGGGATCTCGCAAGACGCTCACTTTGAACTCTGCGTTCGCCGGAACCGGTAAAAATATTCGGATGTTTGCCTTCTGAAGGAGTTGGCTCGATGCCGCGGCCTTTTCCGCGAGAGTTTGCGCCGCGGCGCCGGCGTCGGGGCAGTTTGCGCCGTCGACCGGAGCAAAAAGCGGGTCGTTGCCTTGCGTCGAGGCGAATATGGCGCGAGCGGATGCGGGATCCAGCGACCATCCACTCTGTGGCTGATGGCAGCTAAAGCAGGTTCGTCCGTTCGTACCGAAAGGTGTGAAGAATGCGTTGCCCGCGGTTGCGGTCGAGCCCTTTGGTTGGTAGGTTGCGATCCGTCCGGACGGGTCGTTGTGCTGCTCGTATTGAGGTATGGTAGTGGGTGTTGTACCTGGCTGAAAGGCTCGTACCGGCGCTGAACGCGATTGTTGCCAAACGAGCGGAAACCAGACAGGCAGAAGCTGAGGTAACAATTGGGCCCGAACGGGGCCGGAAGTACTCAATAAAAGAACAAGCAGTACTGCCGCCGAGGCGATTGCAACAAGAGTTGCCGTCCGCTGTCGCGCCCGAACAAGAAATGCAACGATCATCCGAATCCTCCGATCCGCGTTCAAGTCGTGTCGACTGTCTGCCCTCCAAATATGCGGCATGACACCGACCCCTGGTTTCACTACTACGGGAGCCCAGGACAATTGGATTTACAAACGTGAACAAATTGCGGTGCGCCGTCTAAGGAGCTGGGCCCGACGGGCGCGGACAATAGTTGTAAACTGATGGAATCAGATAAGATAAGAGACGGAGGAATGGCTGAGCGGTTTAAAGCGGCGGTCTTGAAAGGCGTTTGAGGCCCTCAGGCAGATCTAACTATCCAAAGCAAATCCTCTTGCCGGTCAATGATTTGCACCAAAATCTCTTTCATCTGATTCCATCGGATTTCACCCATTTTGACCCGGCTGTAGTGACAAAATAGTGACAGTTTAAGCCTGAGCGATACCGAGACAACTGAGTGTCACTAGGGCGACGTACAAACAACTTTTTATCAGCAGCATACAGGGGCTTTTTCTGCATCGCACCTCCAACAAACGGTGCCCGACGACGCCGACCTTGAAGCTTAGAGAGAACTGGAACCTGAATCTAGACGTCTCTTTCCCCTGAACTCCCCTCACGAGACTTTTCAAGAATATAGCGCGCGGACGAAACCCCACCATTCCCCGGATTTCCCCTGATTTCCGGGATGCAGCGCTACCATTTGCGCTACCATTCGAAGCCTCACTCGCATCCATGTACTGCAGACAGAAAACGGTCTTGTCGGAAATCCATTGGCTATCTGGCCGTAGGGCGACGATGCACGGTTTGCTTCCCATCCTTGCACAATCAAATACTGTCGCCCGCAACGCCCTGCATCGAGCCAGCGGCGCACGGATCGTGTCCAGATTGGCTAACGATACTGCCCGGAACTTAACACGACATCTCTCCCGACCGCAGCGACCAGTTTGTACCGAAATAGGTAGCTTCGCGGATAAGGAATAAGCTACTTCTTCCGTCCTTCCACGACAGCTACGGGTGAAGGTGTGGGGACTATTCTGGTTAGCTCGAAGCCCGCCCGCTCGAACAAAGTTCGGAACTCCGCTTCGGTGCGCTCGCGTCCGCCGATGAGGAGCATAAAAAGATCGAGCGTTTTTCCCACCGACGGTTCATTGCCCGGAGCGATAACGGAATCGATCACCAGCAGCCGCGCGCCACTCTGCATTACGGCATGGCAGGTCTTTAAGATTCGAAGCGAGTGTTCGTCGTCCCAGTCGTGGATGATGTGCTTCATCATGTAGGCGTCCCCGCCCGCAGGTACGGACTCGAAAAAGTCTATCCCCACCAGCTCGCACCGGCCGTCGAGGCCATATTTCTCGATCTCCCGCCGGGCGGAATCAATCTCCGAAGGTGCGTCAGAGAGGATGCCCTGCATTTGGGGATAGGCCTTGAGGATCGTAGCGAGT
>DASRHX010000813.1:0-4391 GCA_035650295.1 Bryobacteraceae bacterium
CATGGGATAGCCGTGGTAGGCACCATTCCCTTCGAGTTGAGCTTCAACCGGTTGATTGTCGGGTGTGACTGCCCAAACGTACTGGGGCCAACCGTTCCGTTCTTGATTGCTGAATAACCCTCGATCCAATCCCGCAGTGAGAAGACGCTGGGCTTCCTCACGAGTGAATACGCCCACGGAATCGCAAAGGGTCTTGCCCAGTCTGGGCGAACTAGGCGGCGTAAGCCCGAAGTCTCCGGGATTCCGTTTGTGCGCGGGATTGCCTCTATATTCAGGCCGTCCGAGCGAGGCAATGACATCGCGACGCGATTCCAGCTTATCTGGACTGCAGACGCGCCGCTTAGGGTTGAAGGATCTCCGTGGAGGCATGATATACGTTTGCGGCCACCGACTTGAAGTAGCCGACATAACCAAGAATAGCGGACTATCTAGGGGGTGGCTTGTTGACCGCCTCCGCTTACTTACGCGCGCGGCTCGGTGTGGGTGGGTGCGAAGTGCAGCGGGTCACGGAGATTTTGGAGTTCGCGGTAGTAGTAGAGCTGATTGGGGTGTTTGCCGTTGAAGGGGAGCCGCTTGAGGAATTCGATTTCCTCTTCAGTGGCGTTGGCGCTGAGGACCGGGTCGCGGAGGAAGGCTTCGAATCCGGGCTCGATGGGGAAGGGGCGTGGGGGGGCGCATTCGATGAACTCGAAACGCTTGCGGTGGCCGGCCGTGAGACCCGGGTTCAGCGAAATCTCCATGCTGAAAGATTCCAGGTCGATGTCCCAGGATTCAATGAGCGGGTCGATGTAGGAAACGCAGTTGTCGACCGAGACGTGGAAGACGTCGGTGTCGAGAAGTTCGAGAATCATGACACGCGTCTGATGGTAGCCGCGCTTGCCAAGGCGGGCGACCGCGCGCAACCACTTTTCGCTCCCCAGTTCCTCGCGGGCGGCGTTTTTGGCGACATCGAGCAATTTTTGGGTGACGAGGCGCTCCAGTTCGCCGAATGGCTCCTTCTCAAAAATTGCGCGTACGCGGCGGGAGTTAGCAGGCTGGCATTTGCGGAGAGTCAGCTCGCGGAAGGCATTGAACAATGGACGCGATGGGCCAGCGATCCGCTTTTTGAGGTTTTCCTTGCGTTGAAGGAGTGCGAGATTAGAGAGCTCACTGGGCGGGAGCCCGAGGAAGATTTCGATGCGGGTGTAAACGCCCGTGCGGTCGGGGGCGGGGGGGATTTTTTTGCCGGCGAGAAGCTGTGAGATGTAGGACTCGGTGACTTGGACAGCGGCGGCGAGGTCGCGCTGCTCGAGCGCGAGTTCCTTGAGCTTGTGCTTAATGACGAGGGCGAGATCCATGACAGACGGCTCGTGACTTAACCGATCTTGATTAAGTGGCTCCGAACAGTTTGGCATCGCCGGCTTGACATGTAAAGATGATTCACTGACAATAGTTAAGGCACGGGATGTTTCCCTAGCCGCGGATCATCTGAGCTAAGGCACCTAGTCCGCAAAATTTCTTAGCGCAAGACACTGGGTCGTCGAAGCTAAAATCCGCCCCGCCCTTCTAAAAGCCCCCATGACATCCATCAGCGTGAAGCTCAAACCAGCGGATCTTGAACTGTTGATCGCCCTGGCGGCGGACCAATTATTCCGCTTGGAGTTCATCGACCCGAAGATGCCGGGCCACAAGGCGAACCATGCGGAAGTCAGCCGCGGCAAGGAACTGGTCAGCCGGCTGAAGTTGGTTTTGGATCCGGCGTCGGCGAAGAAGAAGACGCTGTCGAAATTGGCCGGATGACAGATTGAGTGATGGAGAAGCGTAAGGAGATTGGCGTGCAGAACCCCAAAATGCAGTTTGTACTCAAGGGATTCCGCGAAGCGACAGGATTTCGCATCTTCGTGTTTGACGGCATCGATGCAGACCGGTCGCGGGCGGAATATACGGTGAAGACAGACCTTGCCTTGACCCGGCGGTACGGCATCCGGTTGCAGGAGCTTCCGCTGCTGTGCCGTGCGCTGCTGGAGCGCCAGGAGGTGGGGGAAGAGAAACGTTCCTTTACCTATTCCGAAATCGAAATGGGCGAATTTGCGAGCATCGAGGCGGCCCGAGCCGAGGCAGCGCGCAAGCGTAAGCCGCCACGCCGTCCGCAAAACACGGAACGGTTGGGCGCATCGTGGCGAGGCCCGATGCAGCACCCTGGGTAGGTCATGACGATGAGTTCTCACAATTTGCGGCCGGGTAGGAAGTGCCAGTCCGTCAACGAGGTTTTTGGGCGAGTAAGTAAGTTCAAGTTTGAAGGATGATTTTTCGATGGTGAATATATTTGTAGGTAACCTGAGTTACCAAACGACACAGAGTGAGTTGCAATCGGCATTTTCGTTCTACGGAAACGTGGAGCGAGTGAGCATAGTTACGGATCGGGACAGCGGGCAGCCGCGCGGATTTGCATTCGTCGAAATGACGGACCGCAGCGCCGCCGAGGCAGCGATTTCCAAGCTGAACGGCACGGACATGAACGGACGCGCGCTGAATGTGAACGAAGCGCGGCCGAGAGAGCAGGGCGGCGGTGGCAATCGTGGCGGCGGCGGTGGCCGTGGTGGCCGCGGCGGCGGCGGTGGCGGCCGTTGGTAGAACCGGCCTAGCGAAAAACTGAAGAACGCAAGGCGCCTGTCTTGTCTCGAAAGAGATGGGGCGGGCGCTTTTGTTATTTGGGAGCGGCTATCGACGATTAACGGACAGTTCATGCAACCGGCTGCCTCCGCTTCGATCACGCCCTCGCTAAAGCGTCAAGTCTCTCCCGCCGGATTCCTCAGCTGTCGGATTCCCCAGCTAGGCTTCAAACTCTATTTCTGATATCGTGCGGGCCATGCGCACGCTGGTCTGTCTCGCTCTATTGCTGACTGCCGGTTCACGGCAACTGTCGGCCCAAGCCGTCACGGGCACGATCTATGGATTCGTCACTGATCCGACGCAGGCGGTGATCGCCGGCGCCAAGGTCGCGGTCGTTAATACCAACACGAACTACGGCCGGGAGATGCTGACGCAAAATGACGGCAGCTATCGCTTCCCGTCTTTGCCGCTCGGAGAGTACCGGCTCGTTACCGAGCAATCCGGCTTCAACACGGTGATGCAGGAAGGCATCGTCCTTCAAGTGGACCAGCAGGTGCGAATCGACGTCATGCTTCGAGTCGGCAACGTGGCGGAGAAACTGGAAGTGACGGCGGAGGCGCCGCTGATCAACGCCACCAACGCGGAAACGAGCGAGGTGATCGACCGGCGCCGTGTGGAGATGCTGCCGCTGAATGGCCGCAACTTTGTGCAACTGTTGCAGCTCACGACGGGCACTACACCGGGCGCAACGGGCGATACCCAGAACAATCTGGTGATCAACCAGTTTCGCGGCTCGACCGCGTTCACCGCCAACGGAATGCCGACGCGGTACAACAACTTTGTTCTGGACGGCGTGGATAACAACGAAAACGCCTGGAACAGCGGCGGCATCGTGCTGATGCCGGTGATTGACGCCATTCAGGAATTCAAGGTAGCGACGGGGAACTTTTCGTCGGAGTTCGGACGGGCCGCTGGCGGCGTGGTCAGTGTGCAGACTCGCTCGGGTACAAACGAGTTCCACGGCAATCTATTCGAGTTCTTCCGCAACTCGGCTCTCGATGCGAACGACTTCTTTAACAACGCAAACGGGCAGCGCCGCCCGGCTTTCCGCCAGAATCAGTTCGGCGGAACTGCCGGCGGGCCGATTGTGCGTAACAAACTCTTCTTCTTCGCCGACTATCAGGGGACGCGGCAAGTGCGGGCGCTCACGTACCTCGGCTCGGTGGCGACCGACGCGATGCGGGCCGGCGATTTTTCCAACTCGCAATTCGGGGTGATCTACGACCCGGCCACTACCCGCCCGAATCCGGCGGGTGGATCGATTCGCGACGCCTTCCCGAACCGCCGCATTCCGGAAGCGCGCTTCGATCCGCTGGCGAAAAACTTCATCGCGTTCATGCCACGGGCAAACACAAACCTCAACAACATTGCGAACAACTTCATCAACAACCCGCCGTGGAGCCGCTGGGGAGATCAAGGCGACGTCAGAGTGGACTACAACATCGGCAGTAAGGGCACAATGTTTGCGCGTTATTCGAGGGATCATGCCGGGCAGATCTTTCCGAACGACCTGACGACCCCACAGAATCCTTTCGGGGGTGGGGGCCGCGGAGACAACATCGACCTCGTGGCGCAGAACCTTTCCATCAACTCCACGTACCTGTTGACGTCGCGCGTTGTGCTCGAAGGGCGGCTCGGACTCAGCCGGTTTGCGTTCGACGGCACGCCCTTGGGCTTCGACTCGCCGGACGCGGCCAAAGTGCAGGTACCGGGACTGGGCGCGGACGCCCGCACGGCTT
>DASRHX010000814.1:0-10974 GCA_035650295.1 Bryobacteraceae bacterium
GGAGTTGGCCGGAGGAGCCCGGCGTGTACTTGCCCAGCGCGCGGGGCACGCCCAAGTCGCCCGAGGCGCTCTGCTCGGTTGCCGTGGATCCGGCGATAACGTCGGGGACGAAGATCTGGCTCTCCACGGGGAAGCCAGAGTATTTGATAACGATTCGCGTGCCGGAAGTCGTGTTCAATTGGCGAGGTTCAAATCCATTCGCCGTGCCTTCGGTGACGCGCAACGAACTGACGCGCGTCCCCGCGGTGTAGAGATTCGAAAGCGTGACGAGGCTGTCTTCAGGAAACGGCGATCCATCGCACAGGATGGAGGCCGTGGAGGTGTTGGCAAGCAGACCCGCCTGCGTATAACCGATCGTGAGATTGGGCTGATTGGTGACGATGCGCGATATGCCGTTGGTGGCAACAGAGGCAGTGATGGCGCGGTTCGACGAGCCTGTTGCGTTCACGCGGATGTTGGCAATTTTGATGGTGGAAACGGCGGAAGAGGTAAGGGTCCAGTTCAGGTGCTCAAAGATGATGGCGTTCGAGCCCACGAGGCGGCCCCGGGCCGTTGCGGGAGTCGTACCGGTCCCGTCGTCTACGGTTAGCACAGCATCGGTGAATCCAACCCCATCCACTCGATTGGTGACAGAGGCGTTCAAATAGACGCTGAAACTGGCGCCCACATCGCCGCCGGGGGTGTTTCCCGTGCAGGTGAACACCATCTCGCCCAAACGTTCGGTGAGTCCTTCGGTGCGCACCACGGCCTGCACGGCAGTGGAGTTGCAAATCAAGCTCGCCACGGCCGCGGACGCGGCGTCCCGAATGGACAAAAACACCAGGAATGCCAGGACCAGCCGGGAGACTCGCATCGAATACCTCTATTGGAGAATATCGGAATGCGGCGGCAGAAGCAGGAGAGGAAATCAGGCCGGCGGAGAAAGGCGGGAGCCAAGCTCGCCAGCGGACGGCTCAGGTGCCCGCCAGCGCGCTTTTTGGCGGCACTACTTCTTACGGTTCTTGCGCCAGGCGGCGAAGCCGCCTCCCGGCGCGCCACGAGCTCGAAACCGGGAACGACCATTTCGTAGCCGACGCCGCCCAATAAACTGGCGACCCCGTATACTGCGGGGATGCGCACATCCCACGCCGCGGCCTTCCTGCATTGCGCCTACGCACTGGGCCCGGACGCGACAGCGAAGGCCGACATCCTCTGGCGGCTCACGAAGAACCTGCGTGCCGGCCTCGGGCTCGCTCGCCACCGGCCTGACAAGGTCTACAAACTGCGAACGACGTTCGGGCCGCTCTGGCTGCGGGACAATTTCGGCGACATCACCAATCTGCCGGGCCTCCTCGATCGGGGCGTCTATCGCTGGAAAGGACTCAGCGGTCCGGGCATTATCGTCGACGCCGGCGCGAACATCGGTCTGGCGGCGCGGTGGTTCGCGCACTTCAACCCGGACCGGCCGATCGTGTGCTGCGAGCCGATTGCGGAGAACACGGTGATTCTCCGCCGCAACTGCCCGCGAGCGTTGGTCATCGAAGCCGCCATGGGCGACGCCAGAGGCACGGTGGAACTGCTCACGGATCCGGACAACGTGATCGCTTCAAGCATTCCGACCGCCTGGGGCTCGGCGGCCCGGACCTTCCCGATGCGCACGCTCGACGACTGCGCCGAAGAGTTCGGCTGGAGCGACGTGGCGCTGCTCAAGATGGACGCCGAAGGGATGGAACCGGCGATCCTGCGCGGCGGCGAAAGGCTGCTCGTCCGCACCGCCCGGGTGGTCGCGGAAACACATGGCGAAACGGGCCACGCCGAAGTGCTCTCGATTCTCAATCGGGCCGGATTCCGGATTCTCGATGAGAGCTACGCCCGGACAACCGGGATGGTGTTCGCTGAACGCTGAGGCGCCTGGTTGGCCTGCTCGCGTTAATTGTCTGCCCGCCCAAGATGACGCGAGCGACGCGTCGGTCGCGGTGTATCTGAAACTTGCTGACGATGTGGCCGGACGTTAGAGTTTTCGCAAAACGTGTTCCAACGCTTCGACAAAGAAATACTCACCCCACATCACGCTTTCGTTCACTCCCAACTTCTTGTGGTTGTGATACACACCGCCCTTGAGCACGCCTTCCCACTTCGGATCGGCCACCGCCACGTGCTTTTCACATAACGAGCGGAGAATACGGGTTGCCGTAGACCAGTAGAAATGTCCCTTTACGGGGTCCGACAGCAGGCGCGAGAGGCGGAGCATTCCCGCGGCGGCGATTGCGCCCGCGGAGCTGTCCAATTGTTTACGGGAATCGGATGGTGCGTTGTAATCCCACGGCGGCACGCCGTCGGCAGGGGTGTGCGCGATGTAGTAGTCACAGCACGCCTCCGCGGTTCCGAGAAAGTGCGGATCGCGCGAGTATTCGTAAGCAGTGCCGAAGCCGTAGAGTGCCCAGGCAAGGCCGCGCGACCAGCAGGAGTCGCCGCGGAATCCCTGATGCGTGGTCTGGCGAAGGAACTCGCCGGTGTCGAGGTCGAATAATCCTTCGTGCGCTGTGGATCCGTCGCCGCGGACGAGCGTGCGGCGTGTTGTCAGGCAATGGCGAACGGCGATGTCGCGCAAACGGCGATCGCCGGTTTCGCGAGCCGCATAGAAGATGATTCCGACGTTCATCATAATGTCGATGAACAGTGAGTCGTCTGAGACGAAACTGCGCAGATAGTGGCCCTTTTCCTTGAAGCGGAGGGCCAACGTTTGGCCCGCTTGGATGAGCACGTCGTTCAAAGCCCTCTCGCCAGTCTGGCGGTACCAGCGATGATAGGTGCTCAAAAAGATAAAACCGAGATCGTGCACTTCGCGATCCAGTTTCCGCTGCTCGAGCGGGCGCGTATAGCGAATTGCCAGATCCTGCCAGTAACGGCCCTCGGCGGATTCCGGTCCTTCATGTTTGGCGAACAGCCACATCATGCCAGGGAAAAATCCGTCGCACCAGTGCGTCCACTTGGGCCCATCGTGCTTCCAGGCGCCGTCCTTTGTGTACATGGGATAGAAGTCAGGATGCCGCTCGACGAGACTTTGCACCTGTTTCTGCGCGAAGTCCATGGTGCGCTCAAACAGGGCGCGGTCGGATTCGAGTTCGAAATGGATCACAGAGTTAAGGGTAGCGCAGTCATTTGGAGGCGGCAGCAGGCGGGGCCTCGCCGGCGGGAGGGGAAGCGATGGAAAGAATGAGGCGCAACCCTTTGCGAAGTTCCGGGCGATTGCCCGTAATGCCTACAGTGAAATGACCAGGCTTGGGAGTGGGTTCCGATGGTTCGAAATCAAGCTTCGTCTGGCGTATCCCGCCGATTTGCGGCGGCAGCACATCATCGAGCCTGATGTTCGCGTCCGCGAACACGCCGTTTACCTCTACCTGCTCGAACTGGAAAGTGAAGTAGGTAAGGGGAGCACGCGCGGGCAGCGTGCCACTGCGGATCAGGCGCGCGTGCACCACGGCCTGCTTCGGCAAATACGTGGCCCCCTTCATGCGGGCGGGCCGGGAGAGCGTGAACCGCAACGGACTTCCCACCGCAACCGGATGGGAGACGGCTTCGGCAAGATCGGCCTCCATGGATAGCCCGACGGGAAGAACAGGAATCGGTTGTGGCGGCGCGGCTGGGGGCCCGGTTTCCGTGGGCGGCTCATCAAAGCTGATGACGGATTCGCCGGAGTATTGGCGGCAGTTGTGGAAGCGTGTGCGATTGCGATTGGTGGTGCCGTCCAGATCCGTGATGCTGAGGTCCGACATTACCGGCAGCAGGTAGCTCTCCTCGCCAATACGTAGACGTTCATAGCTAATGGTGTCGGCGGTGGTCTGGATACCCAGGTGGGGCGGAATTTCCTCGGCTGTATAGAACAGCCTGACCATATCGAGCGAGCCACCATCGACGGTGATTTCGCCGTGATAGCCGACGACGGCTTCCCGCGTGCCGCCGTTCCTATCGGCCACACGCAGCATGTAGCCGCTTTGCATCTGGGCGACATCAAAGCGCCAGAGGTGTGCAACTCCACCATCGCCGCCCGGCCTCAGCCCGAGGTAGGTGAATCGAGGAGCATTGCCGAAGAACACGGCACGCGCGTGCAGCGCGAAGCTGCCGGTGGATGACGTGCCACCCACCATGTCGCGCAATTCGCGTTCATCGAACTTTCGCGCGCCCGGCCAGGAGAAAATCTCCTTGCCATTCACAAGGGCCACTTCCAGCCGCAACTGGTCGACAAGTTCGAAGCTGCGGCGGGGATTGCGGCGGTGGGACCGCTCGATGCTCATCTGGCAGGTGTAGTTGGGTTGCCGTAAGAGGACTTCGCGCATGTGTTGTTTAGCGCGCGACAAAAGGAGGAGTTGCTCGGGAAGCGGAGGTGGGACAGGCGCAGCCGTCTCCTGCGCGGCCAACACAGTACTGACGGCTATGGCAACGGCGCACGGTGCTACCATCCGAAACATGGCTTCTACCAAGATAACGGTGAACAACAATGGATCGCTGAGGATTGAAGGCGACTTCACGATCGTCGACGCGCAGGGGCGCGAATTCGGCCTGGCGGGCAGGACGGTCCTGGGGTTGTGCCGGTGCGGCCAGTCGGAGAATAAGCCGTTCTGCGACGGCTCGCACGGCCGCACGGGGTTCAGCAATCTCTGCGAAGCACGCGATTTGCCGCCGCCGAAGCCAAAGGTCTAGTTCGCACTGCCTGGGACAGGCGAGAACACCCGCGCCGCGTCGTATTTGCGGAAGCGTGGCAGCGCGACAGCGAGGATCACCGAGCCCGCTACACACAACACGCCACCGAGCACGACCGATGTGCTCAATCCAAAGGCCCGGGCGGCGAAGCCGGCCTCCACATTACCCAGGTAGGGACCACTCAGGTAGCTCACCATCTCGATGGCTGCCGTTCGTCCACGCAGCCGGTGCGGAATCGTCTGATTCCACATCGTGTAACGGAAGATGCCGCTGATGTTGTCAGCACCTCCTGCAATGGCAAGCCAAGCGAGCGCGGGAACGATCGAAGCGGACAGGCCAAATCCAACGATCGCGAGTCCCCATGCCGAAGCCGCGTAGATGATGGCAAGGCCGTGACGGCGCACGCGCGCGGTCCAGCCGGCGGTCAAACTCGCCAGCAAAGCGCCCACCGCAGGAGCGGCGTAGAGCAGACCCACCGACCGAGGTCCCCACTGCTCGCCGATGGCGGGGAAGAGAGCGTTGGGCATGCCGAAGAACATTGCGTTGATGTCGATCAGGTAGGTGCCAAGCAGATCCTGGCGGGAGCGCGCATAACGCCAACCTTCCGTCAACGAGCGCCACGTGATGGCTTCTTCGTGCGTCGCCGTAAGCGGCACGGGCGACATGAGCGACAGCATCGCGATGGAGAAGAGGAAGGTTGCGCAATCGAGCGCGAACGCAAAATGAACGCCGAATGTGGCTGCGATGAAGCCCGCGATGGCGGGACCAACGATGTGAGCGAAGTTGTGCCGGAGGCTCTGTAGCGGGCCGAGAGAGGGCATGCGGTCAAAAGGCACGACTTGCTGCGTGAGCGCCTCGAGAGCGGGGCGATGCACCGCGTTCAGACCAGCCAGCGAAGCGGCGACTAACCACAGCACCCATACGCGCGGCGACGGCAACAACGCGTTGGCGGCGAGCGCCAGGCAGCCGACCGCCATCAACCTTTCCGCATGAATGGCCAATCTCCGGCGATCGAAGCGGTCCGCCAGCGCTCCACCGACGAAGGCCAAGAGGAACATCGGCAAGAATTCGACAAGGCCCAACAATCCGACCAGAACAGTGGAATGCGTGAGCTGATACATCTGTAGCGGCAACGCCACATAGGTGAGCGCCGAGCCGAAGCTGGAAACGGCTTGTCCCGAGTAGAGCAGGCGGAACTCGCGCTCCCGGAGCAGGCGGATATCGGGCAGCAGAGAGCGCAAGCCTTCAGTCTAGCGGCTGCCTGGAGTTCGTCCTGGATGATCGGCGCTAGGCGCCCGCGGCTTTATTGAGCGCCTCTTGGGCCGTACTCATGAACCGCATCGAGGCGTCGAGAGAATCCTCGTAAAAGCCGGACAATCCGGAGCCCTGCTTGCGTAAGGAATCTAACTGACGCTCGATACGGGCGCGGGCGAAGCCCGTCGTGGGCGCGCGCCACGTCTTGAGGCCGCTCTTGCCGTAGTTCCGCAGGGAGCGGCTGACCATGCGCTCCACCAATTTGCGCGCCATCGAGAGTGGAATCCCTGCCCGGCGGAGCGATACTGTCGCCGTTTCCAATAGCGGCAATAGGATGAGACTGGTTAGGTCAGCCGAGGCCGTATAGAGTGGAGTTCCACGTCCATTAATCTCAATGACATGGCCGCGGGCGGCTACGATAACCGATCGCGCGTGTTGCAACGCGACAGGGTGGCCTTCCAGCAGAAAATAGGGGTTGTCGAACCATTCCAATGGCGTAATTGACGCGGTGTGCGCGCCACGGCGGGCGAGCGGATCCAAATCACGGCTATCGAGCGAATCGGAACATAACGCTACGTCGCGCCCCCGCCAATCGTGAAGCGTCTCCACCATGTCCCGCACGAGTCGAGCGACGTCGCGCTGTGGAGCACACAACAAAAACAAGTTCGATGCGTTCATTTCCAGAACGGATCGGACTGCAACTCCTCCTTTGAGCGCGTTCACTGCGCGGCTGGCTTCACGGAAGGTCGGCGCCTTCACGGGACCGATAAACTTCACGATTCCAGGAAATCGCGAAATCGGGCTATGGGTGATGGACCCGGCTGTCAGGAGCGCCAGGTTCATAGTTTCCTTCATTGATGAAGCGGGATCTAAACTGCTGCAGCTTATCCCGAAGCTGCGCCGCTTTCTCGAATTCGAATCGTTTCGCGGCTTCCCTCATCTGCAGTTCAAGCTGGGCAAGCCAGTGCTCCCGTTCCTCCTCAGACATAGTATGGGGCTCTCCTTCCGGTTCGTCCAGGGGTACCGTGACATAATCCGCCTCCGTTACGGCGATAAGTTGCATATCGATGGGTTTGATAATCGTTTGTGGAGTGATGCCATTCTCCAGGTTGTACGCCATTTGGATCGCGCGCCGCCGGTTGGTTTCGTCCAGCGCGCGCCGCATCGATTCGGTCATCACGTCGGCATAGAGGATGGCGATTCCATTCACGTTGCGGGCGGCGCGGCCCATGGTTTGAATGAGGGAACCGACGGACCGGAGAAAGCCTTCCTTGTCCGCATCGAGAATCGCCACTAACGACACTTCAGGAAGATCGAGCCCTTCGCGCAACAGGTTGACGCCAATCAGCACATCGATCTCGCCGCGGCGCAGATCGCGCAATATTTTGATACGGTCCAATGTAGATACTTCCGAGTGCAGATACGTGCAACGCACTGCCGCTTCGGAATAATACTGCGCCAGGTCCTCGGCCATCCGCTTAGTAAGTGTTGTCACTAGAACCCGTTCGTTCGCGTCCACGCGAAGACGGATTTCCTTGAGCAGATCGTCCACCTGGCCACGGATCGGCCGTACCTCCACCATCGGATCGATCAGTCCCGTGGGCCGGATCACCTGCTCGACGACAACGCCGCCGGACTTAGTGAGCTCATATGGGCCAGGCGTCGCCGACACATAGAGAAGTTGGTGAACACGATTCTCAAACTCTTCAAACGTGAGCGGCCGGTTGTCGAGCGCCGACGGAAGCCGGAAACCGTGCGCGACCAGATTCTCCTTGCGCGAGCGGTCGCCATGATACATGCCCTGAAGTTGCGGGATGGTCTGGTGGGATTCATCGATGAAGACGAACGCATCGTGTGGAAGATAGTCGAGCAAAGTAGGCGGCGCCTCACCCGGCAAGCGTCCAGTGAAATGCCGCGAGTAGTTCTCGATGCCATGGCAGTAGCCCACCTCTTTGATCATTTCGAGGTCGAACATCGTGCGCTGGTGCAACCGCTGCGCCTCAATGTGCTTGCCCTGCTTGTAGAGTTCGGCCGACCACCACTGCAACTCATTCTGAATCGAGGTGACGGCGTCGATGCGCGATTGCGGCGTCATCACATAATGCGATTTGGGATAGATGGGCAGCCTGTGGTAAGTCTGGCGAATCTGTCCTGTGAGCGGGTCGAACTGCGAGAGAGACTCGACTTCGTCGCCCCATAGTTCAATGCGAAAGGCGTAGTCGTCGTACGTCGGATAGACTTCGATGACATCGCCGCGCACACGGAAGCTGCCGCGCTCAAAGTTGCCGTCCGAACGCGCGTAGAGAATTTCGACCAGCTTCGACAGAATCTGCTGCCGTGAGATCTGCTGGCCCTTTTCGAGCATGAGCAGCATGCCGTAGTAAGCTTCGGGCGAGCCGAGGCCGTAGATGCAGGAGACGCTGGCGACGATGATACAGTCGCGGCGCTCGAACAACGACCGCGTGGCCGACAACCGCAGCTTGTCGAGCTCGTTGTTGATGGTGGATTCCTTCTCGATATAGGTGTCCGAAGAAGGAATGTAGGCTTCCGGCTGGTAGTAGTCGTAGTAGGAGACGAAGTATTCGACGGCGTTATGCGGGAAGAAGCTCTTGAACTCGTGATAGAGCTGGGCGGCGAGCGTTTTGTTGTGGGCGAGGATCAAAGCGGGCCGCGAGAAGTGTTCGATCACCTTGGCCATGGTGAAGGTTTTGCCGGAGCCGGTAACGCCGAGTAGAACCTGGTGCTGTTCACCTTCGGCAATTCCGCGCGTCAACTGGGCGATAGCCGAGCCCTGATCGCCGCGCGGTTTGTAGTCGATGACAAGACGGTACGACATGATTTCAGTTTAGGAGGTATGGCGTGCGAAACGTCACGCGTCCGCGGTGCGGACTGCTATATACTTCGGCCATTGTGACCAAATCTCTTCTGCTGATGTTCGCCTGTGCGTTAAGCGCAATGCCGCAACACAGCTCCGTAAAGTTGAGCAACCCCTTTCAGACGCCTCAAGACCGGTTGGAAGGCGCGGCGACCTTCCGCTCGCAGTGCGCAAGCTGCCATGGCGCCGACGGCAAAGGCGGGCACGGCGGCTCCGATCTGACGCGCGGGCAGTTCAAGTACGCGGTTTCGGAAGATGCTATGTTTCGGATCGTCGGAAGCGGAATTCCGGGTACGGCAATGCCGGGTTTCGCCCTGAGCGGACAGCAAACGTGGCAGGTGGTCGCCTACATCTATTCGCTTGCCCCTGCGCACGGGTCCGGGGTGGGAGACGCGAAGCGCGGGGAGCAATTGGTAACGGTAAATCAGTGCATGCGCTGTCACGCAGCCGATGCGCCGGATCTCGCCGTGGCAGCCCGGCACAGGTCACGCTCGGAACTCAGGCAGTCGATTCTCGAACCGGCGGCGTCCGTCGCTCCGGAATATTGGAGTTGGCGCGGCACTTTGCGTGGCGGGAAGGTACTGGAGGGCCGGCGATTGAACGAGGATACGTTTTCAGTTCAGGTGATGGATCGGGAAGGACGGTTGCGTACGATCGACAAGGGGGAACTGACGTCGTCGAATGTCGAGCCGCGCTCCGCGATGCCATCATTCGCCGGGAAGTTGAACGTCAAGGATCTTGACGACGTGCTCGCATACCTGGAGAGTTTGCGTGGAGGGAAACAGTGAAATTAGTTTGGTTGGCGATGGCCCTGTGCGGGGCCGCGGCAGCGCAATCCGGCGCCGACTGGACCACCTATCATGGCTCGCACGCCAGCTGGCATCACTCCACCTTGAATCAGATCACGCCCGGCAACGCAAAGGACCTGGAGTTGAAGTGGGTGTGGCAGGCGCAATCACTCGAAAAGTTCGAGACGACACCACTGGTCGTTAATGGCGTGATGTATCTTACAGAGCCGCCTAACACGATCGTGGCGCTCGATCCCACAACCGGGCGCGAATATTGGACCTATCAGCACGCACTGCCCGACGTAACCTACCCGTGCTGCGGCAAGGTGAATCGTGGAGTTGCCATAGCCGACGGCATGCTCTACATGGGCACGCTCGACATGAAGCTAATCGCACTCAGCGCTACTACGGGCCAGAAGCGCTGGGAAACGGTAGTCGGCGAGTTTCGGAAAGGTTACGCACTCACACATGCGCCGCTGATCGTGAACAATCTGGTGATTGTCGGAACCGCCGGCGGGGAGCTTGGCATTCGCGGATTCATTGCCGCCTACGACGCAAAGACCGGCAAGGAAGCATGGCGCTTTAAGACGATTCCCGAACCGGGCGAGCCGGGCAACGAAACCTGGGGCGGCGACTCGTGGAAGCACGGCGGCGGCAGCATCTGGCTTACCGGCTCTTATGACCCTTCACTAAACCTCACCTATTGGGGCATTGGAAATCCGGGCCCGGATTGGAATCCCACAGTGAGACCGGGCGACAACCTGTACTCGGATAGTGTGGTGGCCCTCGATGCCGCGACGGGCAAATTGAAATGGCATTTCCAATTCACGCCCCACGACGAATGGGATTGGGACGCAGTGCAAACACCAGTGTTGGTCGACGGCGATTGGAAGGGCAAGTCGCGCAAGCTGATGTTGTGGGCCAATCGCAACGGTTTTTATTACGTGCTGGACCGCGCGACGGGTGAGTTTCTGCATGGCGTGCCGTTTGTGAAACAGACCTGGGCCGAGCGGCTGGACGCCAAAGGCCGTCCCGTGAAGTCGCCTGGACGCGGCCCCAGCGCGAAGGGGACGCTGACGTTTCCCGGCGTGCAGGGCGGTACGAATTGGTTTGCGCCTTCCTACAGCCCGGTGACGAAGTACTTTTATCTAAGCGCCTGGGATGACTACTCAAGCCTGTACTTTTCCTGGGACCAACCTTATGAGCAAGGCAAGTGGTACGCGGGCGGTGGGGTGAAATCCGATGTGCCCTCCACGCGCCGTGAGCGGTTGAACCGGCGCGACCCGGCTTCGGGTTACGGGGCGATCCGCGCGTTGAGATGGGACACCGGAGAAAAGGTGTAGGAGTACAAGATGACTGACGTGAGCGAAAGCGGCG